>NZ_JALTON010000019.1:0-2719 GCF_027000115.1 Thiohalobacter sp.
ATACGCCGCGCTGCCCGACACTGTTTCCGGGGCGCTCACCCGGCTCCGAAACGCCTTCCTGCGCGCCTTCGGCGAGCGGGATGCGGGGAGCGGTTTTACGGCCGGTCTGGCCAGGGCGATCCAGTTACTCGCGGCCCACATCGACCTCCTGATCCAGCTGGCCGGCACCGCGCTGGTCGCGGCCTTCGGGCGCATGGTGGCCTCCATGGCGGCAAGCGTGGCCGCTTCCCGTGCCGAGGCCGCCGCGCGGCTGAACAACCTGCGCCTGATCGAGGCGGAGGCGACCGCCCGGCTGCGTGCGGCCCAGGGGGCACTGGCGCAGGCTGCCGCCCAGGGCAAGGCGACTACGGCCTTGCGGGCGGACCTGGCTCGAGCGGCGCAGGAAGCAGTCAAGGCGCGGCGAGCTGTCACCGCGGCGGCGCAGGGCACCACCTTGCTGGCCCGTGCCGGCGGTCTGTTGCGCAGCACACTGGCGTTGCTCGGCGGCCCCATCGGGCTCATTGTCACTGGCCTGGGATTGCTGGCCACCGCCGCCTTCTCGGCCCGGGACAAGGTGGTGGCGTTCGGCGGCAAGACCGCCACCATCGGGCAGATCGTCTCGGCCGCATGGGAACTCGTCACCGAGAAGATCGGAGCCTTCGTCGATGGCCTGATCAGTCTCGTAGGGATCAATGACAAGACCTGGGCGAGCCTGCGCGAGACGGTGATCGACGGCGTCACTGCCATCGGCCGTGCGGTACGCTCGTTCGTCAACGGCATCATCGGGGCCTTCAATGCCGTGGGCAAGGTGGTGGGGATCACCGCCGCCTTCCTCGTGCGCCGCTTCAAGCGAGCCTTCTCCGATATCGCCGCGCTGGCCCGTGCCCTGGGCCGGGATATCGCAGCCTCCTTCAAGGGCGACTTCTCGCTGCGCCATCTCAAGGCCGCGCTGCGCGCGGGCCGGGACGAGATGCGGGGCTTCGGGAAGGCCCTGGGCGATGCCGTCAAGGAATCGCTGGGACGCGACTACGTGGGCGAGACGGCCCGGGCGATCGCCGCGCGTATCCGTAGCGAGCAGAAACGCCAGCGGCTTTTCGCCCGGCCGCAGGCGAAGGGTACTCCCTCAGCCGAGGACAACGCAGCCCGCCTCAAGCTCGCAGAAAGCCAAAGCGAAGCGGAGCTCAAGATCCTCAAGAAAGGGTTGGCGGAGGCCGGAAGAAACCTTGACCGGGCGCTGGCCGACCGCCTGATCTCCATCCGCGACTACTACGCCGCCAAGACGGCCATCGAGCAGCGGGAGATCGATGCCGAGATCGCCCGCAAACGGCAGGCCCTGGCCGAGCAGCAGCGCATCCTGCGAGAAGCCAGTGACGAGAAGGCGCGGCTCGATGCCAAGGGGCAGATCGCGAAGCTCGAGGCCGACCTGATTGCGCTGAACAACCGTCGTCGCGAGGTCGAAGTGACCAACGCCCGCAAGGCGGCGGCCGCCGAACGAGAACTCAGGGACGCGCTCGCCCAGGCCCGCGACGAACTGGCCCGCCTCACAGGCACCGGGACCGATGCCCAGCGCCGCGAGGCCATCGCCCGGGCTTACCGCGATCTGCGCGCCCGGCTGCTGGCGGAGAATGACACGGCCGGCGCCTCATTGATCGACCGGCTGATCGACGTCAAAGCCGCGCAGGCCAACCTCGACGCCCTGGAGTCGAAATGGCGCCTGACCGTCGAGCGGATGCGCAACGCCCAGGAGGCGATCCGCATCCAGCAACAGGCGGGGCTGCTGACCGAGACTCAGGCGCGCGAGCAGATCGTCCGTCTCCATCAGCAATCCGCCGTCGAGATGGAAAGGCTGTTGCCGCTCATGGAACAGGCGGCCCGGGCCATCGGACCCGAGGCGGTCGCCCGCGTGCAGGCCTGGAAGAACGAACTGGCCCGGACCCGGCTGGTAGTCGATGAGGTGGCGGTTCGGGTCAAAGGCCAGGTCCAGGACGCCTTCGCCACGATGTTCGAGCAAATCGGCTCAGGCGCCAAATCGGCCAAGGAGGCGTTCCGCGACTTCGCCCGCTCGGTCATCGCCTCGATCAACCGCATCGCGGCGCAGAAGCTGGCCCAGTCGCTGTTCGGCGGCCTGAGCGGCGGCATCGGCAGTTTTGTCGGGGCCTTGTTCCGTTCTGGTGCAGGGGGCTTCGCGGCCGGCGGCTACGTCACCGGCCCCGGCACATCCACCTCGGACTCCATCCCGGCGCGGCTTTCCGCCGGCGAATACGTGATCAACGCCGCCTCGGTGAAGAAAGTGGGTGTGGCGTTTCTCGATGCGATCAACGGCGGAGCCTTCGCGCCTCGCTGGCGGGGCCCGAATCTGGCCTTCGCCACAGGCGGCCTGGTGCCGAACGCGGGACGCCAGGAGAAGCCCCAGGTCAATGTCCGGGTGGTCAATGCCGTGGACGAGTCGCTGGTGGGCGACTTCCTGGCCACGCCCGCGGGCGAGCGGGTCATCACCAATGTCATCCGGCGCAACGCCGCCACGGTGCGCCAGTACCTCGGGAGTTAGCATGGCACTGTTGTTCGTCGACGGCTTCGATCACTTCGATCCCCAGGCCCTCAAGCCCGACGGCGTGCCCAACTACGGCTATGCCAAGGCCCAGTACGCGCCCCAGTGCGAGCGGGTGCCCGGCCGCCGGAGTGCCTCGTCCGCGCTTCGCTTTCCTGCCAACACCCAGGGCGTGGCCATGGTGCGCGAGAT
>NZ_JALTON010000019.1:2729-5801 GCF_027000115.1 Thiohalobacter sp.
ATTGCGGGCCATCTCGGCCCAGACCTGGAACCACCTCGAGCTGAAGGTGGTGGAAGGCAACGGCACCGGGCTGCTGGAGCTGCGGGTCAACAGCCAGACCTGGCTGACGATCAGCGGCCAGAGCATTCCCACCGGCGGCAACCTGGTCGCCGGCGGCGTTTGCTGGGCCGACCAGCCGTACCCGGTGGAGCTGCTGTTCGACGACTTCTATCTGGCCGACGGCTCGGGGACCCGCAATAACGACTACCTGGGCGATGTGCGCATCGACGCCCTGCATCCGACCGGGGCCGGCAGTTTCAGCCAGTGGACGCCCTCGGGTGCAGGGCAGAACTGGGAGATGGTCGACGAACCGCTGCCCGATCACAGCGACTATGTGACCGCCGCCAACACCGGTGATCGGGACAGCTACGCCTTCGAGCCGCTGCCGGCGATGAACACGCCGACGGTTCTGGGGGTGCAGGTCACGGCCCTGGCGAAGAAGACCGACGCGGGCGCCGGTACCCTCAAGGCGTTGACCCAGTCTAGCACCACGGTGGCCACCGGCACGGCGCAGGCGCTGACCACCGATCCCACCTATCTGACCACGGTGTTCGAGCAGACCGCCGCGGGCGTGGACTGGACGGAGACGGAACTGAACGCTGCCGAATTCGGGGTGGAGAAGGGATAAATGGCCACGCAGGTCGACCAAGTCGCGATCGAGCCGGCGAGCAAGGGACTGCCCGCAGCCGGTCTCGATCAGGCGCTGCTGGAACCCGCAGCCCGGCCGCTGCCGCCGTCGGATCTGCTCCAGCAGGTCGCAGAGCCCGCAGTCCGGCCCGATCCGCCGGTTCAAGTTGATGTCCTCGATGCGGAGGCCACGGTCCGCCCGGATCCACCCGTTGCGCTGCTCGCCACCCTTATCGAGGTGGTCTGGCGCGAGCCACCGCCGCGGGGAATCTTCGCCTTCCGGCACGACTGGTCGCAGCCCTGGGTGGAGCGGTGGGAGTGGAAGACCCAGATTTTGCGTTCGCGCGACGGCACCGAGTCGCGTATCCGCCTGTGCCGCCATCCGCGCCGCGCAGTCAAGATATTGGTGACAGCCTGGGATGCCGGCGCCATCAGCCTGGATGCCTGGCTCACCGAGCACCAGGGCCGCGAGGCGTTGTTTCCGGTCTGGCCGGTGGCCCGCCGTGTGACGGCGGAGGCAGCCGCAGGCGGCACCACCGTTCAGCTGGATGCGGTCACCGATCCGCTCATGCGTACCACCCAGACCGAGATGCTGGACAACTGGGGACAGGGATTGGCGCTGATCCGGGCGCCCGACGGCGACGTGCAGCAGGTGATGGTCACTGGCTACGACGCCGCACAGAAGCTGGCGAACCTGACTCTGCCGCTGGCCCGGCCGGTGGTGGCGGGCTCGACCTTCGTGCCGCTGGTCCGGGGCACGGTCGCGGACCCTACGACCGCCCGGCGCCATTGCGCTGCTGCTACCTCCCAACCGGTCGAGATCCTGCTCGACGAGCGGGTGTGGGAATGGCCTTTCACCCCGGACCTGACCCTCGAGGGCGTGCCGGTCATCACCGAGGCCGAACAGTGGCAACCTGATCCTTCCATCGAGTACCAGGCACGGATCGAGCGGATCGACAACCGTCTCGGCCGGCCCTGGATCCGTCGGGTCGATGATCGCCCCTCACGCATCCTGAGCCGCCGCTGGCTGGCGGCGGGCCAGGCGGCCACCGACCGGCTGCTGGGGCTGTTCGAGTATCTGGCCGGACGCCTCAACCCCGTCTGGTTGCCGGACGAGTTCACGGGCCTTGCGTTGGCGCAGGCGGGAAGCAGCGGCGACGACCATCTGCTGCTGCGCCGTGTCCGGCTGCCCTGGCACTGGGAAGAGCCGGGACTGGGGCTGCTGATCCGCCCCACCGCCCAGCCGCCTGTGGCGGTGCGTGTATCACGGCTGGAGGCCGAATCGGAAACCATGGCACGCTTGCTGCTGGCCGACCCGCTGCCCGTGGACGTGCCGGTGGGCACGCCCGTCACGCCCTTGCACTTTGATCGGCTCGATCAGGACCGGGTGGAGTTCACCTGGCACACCGATGAGGTGCTGGAAGTGGCCGTGCGGTTCATGACGCTGGCGCGCTGCCACCCGTACCTGCGCGGCGGCGGGGACATTCCGTTCTGACAGGAACCACAGACGATGCCGATCCCGATCGGCCGGCCGCCGGGCGGCGAGATCCCGTCCGGCCCCGGCTTCAACTGTTACACCGACGACGTCACCGAGCTCTACCGCTTCACCCGAGGCACCACGGCTTGGCATTACACCTCGGCCAGCCGCGAGGTGGTGGCCAACGTGGACTGGAACGGCGACCGGACCTACCAGCCTGCGGCCATCTCCCGGGGCGCGCTGGGCCTGGGTCCCGAGGCGGGTCGGCGCGCCATCGACCTGCGCTGTCCCCGTGACCTGGACCTGGTGCGCGAATACCGCGGCGCGCCGCAGCCGCAACCCATGGGTATCAGCATCTACCGCCAGTTCGGCAGCGACTGGAGCTGGGCGCTGGTATGGACCGGGCGGGTGCTGCAGGTGATCTTCGAGGAGCGGGAGGCGCGCATCCGCTGCGAGCCGGCCAGCATCAGCCTCAAGCGGTTGGGATTGCGCCGGCTCTATGCCCGGCGCTGTCCCCATGTCCTCTATGGCGCCGAGTGCCGGGCGACGCCGGTGGCCGAGTCCTTCACCGTCTCGCAGGTGGACGGTCGCTTCGTCTGGTTCGAGGGGGCGAGCTTCCCGCCGGACCGCTTCGCGGGCGGCTATCTGGAGCGCGCCGACGGCACCCGGCACATGATCGAGCACAGCGACTATTACGGATCGGGCATCACCCTGATCTATCCGGCTCCCTTGCAGGTCGGTGAGACGGTGAGCCTCTACGCCGGCTGCGACCACACTCTGCAGACCTGCCAGAGCCGCTTCGGCAACGCCGACAACTTCGGCGGGTTCCCCTGGATTCCGCGCAAGAACCCGTTCAACGAAAGCGCGTATTGAGAAGGCAAGACCATGTGGGTGCAACTCGTTCTGTTCGTCGTCTCGGCGCTGATCCA
>NZ_JALTON010000020.1 GCF_027000115.1 Thiohalobacter sp.
GATCGCGCGCGCGATCAGCGCACGAAGCTCGTCGGATGACAGGTCGAGCAGGGTCAGGAAGTGCCGCACGCTCACGCCGCGGCCCCTTCCGAGGTGAAGCTGCGTACCAGTGCGGCGACTTCGTCGACGATGCGGTCGGCCTGGGCATCGGCCAGGATCAGCGGCGGCAGCAGCCGGATCACCCGTTCCGCGGTGACGTTGATCAGCAGGCCGCGTTCCAGCGCGCGCATGACCAGCTCGCCGCAGGGACGGTCCAGTTCCACCGCCAGCATCAGGCCGAGGCCACGGATATCATTGACCCCGGATACGCCGGCCAGCGCCGCGCGCAGACCGTCGAGCATGCGCCTTCCCAGCCGCTCCGCGGCCGCGACCAGGCCGTCCTTGTCCAGCGTGTCCAGCACCGCGAGCGCTGCCGCACAGGCCAGCGGGTTGCCACCGAAGGTCGAGCCGTGATTGCCCGGGGCGAAGACATCGGCCGCCTCGCCGCGCGCCAGGCAGGCACCGATGGGCACGCCGTTGCCCAGTCCCTTGGCCAGGGTGAGCACGTCCGGCAGTACCCCGGAATGCTGGCAGGCCAGCCAGCGGCCAGTGCGGCCGGCACCGGTCTGGATCTCGTCGAGCATCAGCAGCCAGCCTTGCTCGTCGCACAGGGCGCGCAGGCCGGGCAGATAGCCGGGATCGGGCACGCGAACACCGCCCTCGCCCTGAACCGGTTCGACCAGTACCGCCACCACGTCGTCGTGATTGCGCGCAACATTGGCGACGGCTTCCAGATCGTCGAAGGGGACGCGCACGAAGCCGGCCACCAGGGGTTCGAAGCCGGCCTGCACCTTGCGGCTGCCGGTGGCGGTGAGCGTGGCCAGGGTGCGGCCGTGGAAGCTGCCCTCGGTAACGATAATGGCAGGCTTCCGGATCCCGCGGCGGTGGCCATGCAGGCGCGCCAGCTTGATGGCCGCCTCGTTGGCCTCGGCGCCGGAATTGGCGAAGAAGGCCCGTTCCATGCCGGTCACGGCCGCGAGCCGGTCTGCCAGTGCTTCCTGGCGGGGAATGTCGTACAGGTTCGAGGTGTGGACGAGGGTGCCGGCCTGCTCGCACAGGGCGCGGGTGACGGCCGGGTGGGCATGGCCCAGGCCGCAGACCGCGATGCCGGAAAGGGCATCCAGGTATTCGTGCCCGTCCTCGTCCCACAGCCGCACGCCCTCGCCGCGCACGAAGCGCACCGGCAGGCGGGCGTAGGTGGGCATCAGATGGTCGTTGTTCATGTCCCCAGAAAAGTCAAGGACCCAAAAAACAAACGGCAGCCCAGAGAGCCGCCGACCGCAAAGAGTGAATTCTAGCGAGTCCCCTGCGTGGGTGCAAATTCAGCCACCTCAAACCGCCGGGACAAAATAACAATATTGAAATCAGACTATTATAATGGCCACGGAACACGCGGGAAGCACGGAAAATGTTGGGTGTTCCGTGGCCGTTTATCTGTTTCATGCCCCCAAACGAGAATGGCCACGGGTGCCCCCGTGGCCATTCCAGAGAGGCAGCGGGGATCAGCCGCCGAAGTTCTTGGCGACGAAATCCCAGTTGACCAGGTTCCAGAAGGCCTCGACATACTTGGGCCGGGCATTCCGGTAGTCGATGTAGTAGGCGTGCTCCCAGACGTCGCAGGTCAGAAGCGGCGTCTTGCCCTCCGTCATGGGGTTGCCGGCGTTGCTGGTGTTGACGATCTCCAGGCTGCCATCGGCGTTCTTCACCAGCCAGGTCCAGCCGGAGCCGAAGTTGGTGGCGGCCGAGGTGGAGAACTTCTCCTTGAAGTCGGCGAAGGAGCCGAAGGCCTTGTCGATGGCCTCGGCCAGGGCGCCCGTGGGCTCACCGCCGCCGTTGGGGCTCAGGCAGTTCCAGTAGAAGGTGTGGTTCCAGACCTGGGCCGCGTTGTTGAACAGCCCGCCGGAGGCCTTTTTGATGATTTCCTCCAGGCTCGCGTTCTCGAACTCGGTGCCCTGGATGAGGTTGTTCAGATTGTTGACATAGGTCTGGTGATGCTTGCCGTAGTGATACTCCAGGGTCTCCTTGGAGATATGCGGCTCCAGAGCGTCCATTGCGTAGGGAAGGGAAGGCAGTTCATGTGCCATGTCTGTGACTCCTTCGGACATTGGGTTGTGTCTCAAGGACCGGCCCTTGGGGCGGCCCCGCTGCAAAACCGGGTGGCGCATTCTAACCCAAGCGGCGCCTATAACCAACGATTTATGTCGGGTATGCCTGGTGGCCGGCCGGGCAGGGGGCGCCTGGGTTAAACTGCGGCGCCATGGATGCCATTGAACTCAGCCTGTTCGCCAGTCGCATCGAGGCCGTGTGCGAGGAGATGGGCGCCGTGCTGCGGCGCGCGGCCTTCTCGCCGAACATCCGCGACCGGCTGGACTATTCCTGCGCCCTGTTCGATGCCGGCGGTGAGCTCTGCGCCCAGGCCGCGCACATCCCCGTACACCTCGGCAGCATGGCCTTCGCCATGCGTGACCTGGTGGCCGATGTCGACTGGGCGCCGGGCGACATGCTGATCGTCAACGACCCCTTTCTAGGCGGTACGCACCTCCCGGATGTCACCCTGATTGCGCCGGTGTTCCTGGGCGATGAACTGCTCGGATTCGTGGCCAACCGCGCCCACCATGCCGACATCGGCGCTCACAGCCCCGGGTCCATGCCCGTCTCACGGCGGCTGGACGAGGAAGGTCTGGTGATTCCGCCTTCGCTGCTGTTGCGCGGCGGGGTTCCGGACGAGGCCCTGTTCGGGCGCTTGCTCTCGGCCACGGCCGATCCGGTGCTCACCCGCGCCGATTTCTCCGCCCAGATCAGCGCCAACCGGGTGGGTGCGGCGCGGCTGGAGGCGCTGGTGGGCCAGTTCGGGCTGGCCCGGTTCCGCGCCGGACTGGGCGCGCTCAACGACTACGGCGAGCGCCTGGCCCGCGAGACCCTGGCCGAGCTGCCGGTCGGCCGTTACCGCTTTCGCGACTGCATGGACGACGACGGCCAGGGGCGCACCGACATCCCCATTGAGGTCTGCGTCGAGGTCACGGGCGCGGGTGTGGTGGTGAACTTCGAGGGTACGGCGGAACAGGTGCCGGGCAACATCAACTGCCCGCTCTCGGTGGCGGCCGCGGCCGTGTACCATGTGTTTCGCTGCCTGATGCCGCCGCAGACGCCCGCCTGTGCCGGCAGCTTCCGGCCCATCGAGTTGCGCGCGCCGCGCGGCTGTCTGGTCAACGCGGAACGGCCCGCAGCGGTCGCGGCCGGCAACGTGGAGACCTCCAGCCGCATCGTCGACGTGCTGCTGGGTGCGCTGGCCGAGGCCCTGCCACAGCGCATTCCGGCGGCCAGCCAGGGCACCATGAACAATGTTGCGATGGGTGCACGTGGCGCGGCCGGCAGCTGGGACTATTATGAGACGCTGGGCGGCGGTGCCGGTGCAGGGCCGCAGCGGCCGGGCGCCAGTGCCCTGCAGACGCACATGACCAACACCCGCAATACGCCGGTGGAGGTGCTGGAAAGCAGTTACCCGCTGCGCGTCACCCGCTATGCGGTGCGGCGCGGTTCCGGGGGTGCAGGTCGGCATCGCGGCGGTGACGGTCTGATCCGCGAATACCTGTTTCTGGCGCCGGCACGGGCGACCCTGCTCACCGAGCGCAGGCGCCACGCCCCCTGGGGGCTGGCCGGCGGCGAGGCAGGACTGCCCGGCGAGAACCGGCTCAACGGCGAGGCGTTGCCGGGCAAGACACAACTGGTACTGAAGGCGGGCGATCGCCTGACCCTGCTCACGCCGGGTGGCGGTGGCTGGGGCGCGCCCGCAACCGATTCATGAAAACGAAGCTGGAGACGACACGCATGTGCCGATGGCTGATTCTCGTTCTGCCCCTGCTGCTGCAGGGCTGTGGCGCGCTGGTCGTGGGCGGTGCCGCCGCCGGCGGCTACTACGTCGGCAAGGACGAGCGCACCGTGGGGGAGATCGCCGATGATGCCACCATCACCTCGACCATCAACGCGCGCTATGTCAAGGACCCCGAGGTGCCGGCGCTGGACATCAATGTCGATACCTACCGTGGCGTGGTGACACTCTACGGCAGTGTCGGCAGCCAGCGGGTGGCCAGCCGGGCGGTGGCGATCGCGGGTTCGGTCAAGGGCGTGCGGCGGGTGATCTCCAAGCTCACGGTCGTTCCGCGTTCCTGAGCCGGCGGCATGTGCGGCATCTGCGGTGAACTGCGTTTCGACGGCCGGCGGCCGGACCGCGAGGACCTGGCGCGCATGCTGTCGCGCCTGGAGCGGCGCGGCCCCGATCACGAAGGCGGCTACCACGACGGGCCGGTGGCGCTGGGCCACCGCCGCCTGTCCATCATCGATCTCTCGCCGCACGCCAACCAGCCGATGGTGGATCAGGAACTGGGTCTGGCCATCGTCTTCAACGGCACCATCTACAATTACCCGGAGCTGCGCGAGGAGTTGACCGGGCTTGGCCATCGTTTCTTCTCGCATGGCGACACCGAAGTCATCCTCAAGGCCTACCGGGCCTGGGGCGAGCGCTGCGTGGAACGGCTGCACGGCATGTTCGCCTTCGCCATCTGGGATACCGAGCGCCAGATCCTGTTCGCCGCACGCGACCGCATGGGCATCAAGCCCTTCTATTACAGCCGCGATCGCGATGCCTTCCGCTTTGCCTCCAATGCCCAGGCGCTGCTGGCCACCGGAAGAGTGGATACCGGCATCGATGGCGTCGGCCTGCACCACCAGTTCACCCTGCACGGGGTGGTGCCCGCGCCGCGGACCCTGTTGCGCGGCATCCGCAAGCTGGAACCGGCGCATACCCTGACCATCACGCCGGACGGTCGCTGGACCAGGCGCCGCTACTGGCAGCTGGAGGCGCGCCGGCCGGCGCAGCCGATGGACGAGGCCGAGTGGACCGAGGCCATCCATGACGCCTTGCTGGAGGCGGTGCGTCGCCGCATCCGCATCAGCGACGTGCCGGTCGGCGTGCTGCTCTCGGGCGGGCTGGATTCCAGTCTGCTGGTGGCCCTGCTGGCCGAGGCCGGGGTGGACGACCTGCGCACATTCTCGGTCGGTTTCGAGGACCAGCCCGAGGAGAAGGGCAGCGAGTTCGAGTTCTCCGACCAGGTGGTGGCGCGCTACGGCACCGACCATCACAAGTACCGAATTCCCAACGACGAGGTGCTGAAACGCCTGCCGGAAGCGGTGGCGCAGATGGCCGAGCCCATGTTCGGCCAGGACGCGGTGGCCTTCTATCTGCTCGCCGAGCAGGTGTCGCGCTCGGTGAAGGTGGTGCAGAGCGGGCAGGGCGCGGACGAGGTCTTCGCCGGCTATTTCTGGTACCCGCGCATGGTCGAGGCCGAGGGCACGCCGCTGGAACGCTTCCGTGCCCACTATTTCGACCGGGATCACGACGAGTACCTGGAGATGATCGGCCCGGAGTACGCCAGCATCGACTACACCGGGGCAAAGATTGCGGCGCGGCTGGCGGAACCGGGCGCGGACGAATTCATCGATCAGGTGCTGCGCCTGGACGTGACCACGCTGGTGGTCGACGACCCGGTCAAGCGCGTGGACAACATGACCATGGCCTGGGGGCTGGAGGCACGCGTGCCCTTTCTCGACCAGCACCTGGTCGAGCTGGCGGCGCGGATGCCGCCCGAGTACAAGCTCGGCTCGGGCGGCAAGCATGTGCTCAAGCGCATTGCCCGCGGCCGTTTGCCCGATGCCGTCATCGACCGGCCCAAGGGCTATTTCCCGGTGCCGGCGCTGAAATACGTGCGCGGACCCTTTCTCGACTTCATGCGCGACGTGCTCGACTCCCGCGCCTGTCGCGAGCGCGGCCTCTACCGACGCGCCTACGTCGAACGGCTGCTGGCCGAGCCGGAGGCCCATCACACCCGCATCCTGGGCAGCAAGCTCTGGCACCTGGCGCTGCTGGAATTCTGGCTGCAGACCCAGGTCGACCGGAATCCCGCCTGAAACGCCGCTTTTTTCCCCTTCCCAAGGGGGGTAGACTGTGCCGCAGTCTCATTCATCGGGCCTGCAGGCAGGCCGTATTCGCGCGAGAGGTCGAATCACTATGGACGTCATGGAACGCATTCAGCAGGCGGTGGACAGCCACCCCGTGGTCATCTTCATGAAGGGCACGCCGCAGATGCCGATGTGTGGCTACTCCAGCCGTGCCGCCCAGGCGCTGCAGGCCTGTGGCGAGGAGTTTGCCTACGTGAACGTGCTGGCCGATCCCGAGATCTTCGAGAACCTGCCGCGCTTCCAGAACTGGCCGACTTTCCCGCAGATCTACATCAACGGCGAACTGATCGGCGGCTGCGACATCACCCTGGAACTCTACCAGAAGGGCGAGCTGCAGAAGATGGTCAAGGAGGCCGTCTCCGGCGCCGGCGGCAAGTCGGAGGAAGAGGCCTCCTGAGCCTCCCGGCTGCGGCCGGATCGTACTCCGAGGCCCCGGCATCGCCGGGGCCTTTTCGTTTCAGGCTGGTTTCAGCTTGTCCGGATAGGCTGTGTTCAGCAACCGAATCCGGGAGAAATGCAATGGCAACGAACGAGATCCGGGTCTGGGACCCGCTGGTAAGAGTGTTCCACTGGACCCTGGTGGTGGCCTTCTTCACCGCCTATCTGACCGAGGACGACTGGCAGGACCTGCATGTGCTGGCCGGCTACACCGTCGCCGGCCTGGTGGCCTTTCGCATTCTCTGGGGCTTCGTGGGCACCCGGCATGCGCGTTTCAGCGATTTCGTTTGTCGACCCGCCACCGTGATGGCCTATCTGCGGGACGTGCTGCGGCTGCATCCGCGCCGCTATCCGGGGCACAATCCGGCAGGCGGGGCCATGGTCCTGCTGCTGCTCGCCAGCCTCGCGCTGACCACCTTCTTCGGCATGGCCGCGTATGCCGTCGAGGCGCAGGCCGGGCCGCTGGCCGGCTGGCTGGGGCATCTGGGCGAATCCTGGGAGGATGTGTTCGAGGGTGTGCACGAGTTCATGGCCAACTTCACCCTGTTCCTGGTGGTGGTGCATGTGGCCGGCGTGCTGGTGGAGAGCCTGCTGCACGGCGAGAACCTGGTGCGCGCCATGATCACCGGCCGCAAGCCGGAGCGGCCCTGATGCGGCGCCTGTTGCCGCTTCTGCTGCTTGCCGGCCTCGCGATGACGGGGGCTGCTGCCCGGGCCGACGACCATGAGGCGGTGCGCGGCCTGCGCGAGGCCGGGGCCATCCTGCCGCTGGCGGAGATCCTCGAGCGCCTGTCGTTGCCGCCGGGCAGCCGGGTGCTGGAGGCGGAGCTGGAGCGCGAGGACGGCCGGCTGGTGTACGAGATCGAGGTGCTGGGGTCCGACGGCCGGGTGCGCGAATGGCAGCTGGATGCCGCCAGCGGTACGCCGATCGGGCCGCCGGCCGGGGAGGACTGAGACGCGTGCGCATCCTGCTGGTCGAGGACGATGCCGGGCTGGCGCGCGATCTCGCCGCCGATCTCGCCCGGGCCGGCTATGCGGTCGATGTGGCGGGCAACGGCATCGACGGTCAGCACCTGGGCGAGACCGAGCCCTACGATGCCGTGATTCTGGACCTCGGTCTGCCCGATCGGGGCGGGCTGGAGGTGTTGCGGGCCTGGCGCGATGCCGGGCTCGACATGCCGGTGCTGATTCTCACCGCCCGCGATGCCTGGCACGAGAAGGTCGCTGGCTTCCGGGCGGGAGCCGACGACTACCTGGCCAAGCCCTTCCATGTCGAGGAACTGCGCGCACGACTGGCAGCGCTGATCCGGCGTGCCGCCGGGCGGGCCCGGGCCGGGCTGGAGGCGGGCGGGCTGGCGCTGGACGAGGAGCGGCAGACGGTACGGATCGGCGACGGGGAGCCGGTGCCGCTGACGGCCACCGAGTTCCGCCTGCTGCGCTACTTCATGCTGCACCCCGACCGCATCCTGTCCAAGTCCCGGCTTGCCGAGCATGTCTATGAGTATGACGCCGATCGTGACAGCAATGTCATCGAGGTCTATGTGCGCCGCCTGCGTGGCAAGCTGGGCGACGCGGTGATCGAGACCCGCAGGGGCCAGGGCTATCGCTTCCGGGGTGTGGACGGGTGAACGCCATCGAAGCGCGGCTGCGGCTGGGGCTGGGCGCGGGCCTGGTGCTGCTGTTGCTGGCCCTGGGGCTGGCCAGCGGCCAGGGGCTGCGATGGCTGATCGAGCGCTATGTCGAGGCGCGCCTGGAGCACGATGCCGACGCCCTGCTGGCCGCGCTGAAGATCACCCCGGATGGCGGGCTGGAGGTCGACAGCGCGCGGGCCGGCCCGGTCTATGCCCAGGTGCTGTCCGGACACTACTTTCGCATCGACGACGGGCGGCAGGTGATTCGCTCGCGCTCGCTGTGGGACGAGGATCTGCAGGTGCCGCGGCTGGCGGTCGGGGAGCGGCGGCTGCTGGAACGGCCGGGTCCGGCCGGCCAGCGTCTCTGGGTCCTGGTGCAGGGCTTCGACAAGGGCGGTGCGGCGGTTACTCTGGCCGTGGCCGAGGACATGACGCCCGTGGTCCGCGCGGTGCATCGGTTGCAGTGGCTGTACGGTATCGCCGCAGTGTGCGCGCTGCTGCTGATGCTGCTCTGGCTGCGCTGGCAGCTGCGGCGCGGCCTGGCGCCGCTGGAGGCGACCCGGCGGGCGCTGGCGGAATGGCAGGCCGGCGCGCGGCCACGGCTCGAGCCGGATGCGCCGGCCGAGGTGCGGCCGCTGGTGGCGGAGTTCAACCGGCTGCTGGATACGGTCGAGGCGCGGCTCGCCGCCTCGCGCGAGGCGCTGGGTAATCTCGCCCATGCCCTGAAGACGCCGCTGGCGCGGATGCGCCAGATCCTGGATCACCCCGAGCGGCTGCAGGACCCCGAGGTGCGTGAAGCGCTGAACACGGCCGTCGACCGCATAGACGCCCTCATGCAGCGCGAGCTGCGCCGGGCGCACATTGCCGGCGGCACTCCGGGCGGCGCGGCCGTGGAGCTGCGGCCGGTGGTCACAGACCTGTTCAAGGTGATGGCTGCCGTTCATCAGGCGCGCGGCCCGGCACTGGAAAACGCGGTGCCCGTCGGGCTGCGCTGGCCGATGGACGCCGAGGACCTCACCGAGGTCCTGGGCAACCTGCTCGACAACGCCTGCAAGTGGGCCCGCGGGCGGGTGCGGGTGTCGGCGGAATCGGTCGACGGCCGGTTGTCGCTGGTGGTGGAGGACGACGGTCCCGGTGTGCCACCCGAGGCGCGCGAGCGGCTGCTCGCCCGCGGCCGGCGGCTGGACGAGACGGTACCCGGCCATGGTCTGGGCCTGGCCATCGTCCGCGACATCCTGGCGAGATATCCGGCGGTGCTGCGGCTGGACGAATCGCCCGAACTGGGCGGGCTGCGGGTGCAGGTGGATCTGACGCCGCCTGCTGCGGCAACCGACAGTCATATCTGATTGCCGGGTTAATAAGTCTGCGGGTCAATGCGTCTCCAGCCGCTGCAGCTCGCGCACGATGTCGGCAACCAGCTCGCGACCCTTGTCGCTGAAATCCTCGGTCAGCTTGTCGACATCGCGTTCGCCGGTCACCAGAGGCCGGATGATGGCGGCGAGTCGCGCCATGTCGCCACCCGCCTTGAGCATCTGCTGGGCCATGTTGGCGATCATCTGCAGGGCCTCCGTGTTGCCGGTACGCGCGGCGTGGATCAGAGAGGCGATGCCGGGGGCGGCCAGGCTGCTGTCGAAATCGGCATTGAGGTCGGGCAGGGTGTCGGGGTTCTGGATGCCGCGCAGGATGGCGCCGACGATGACCTTGTCCTCCTCGTCCAGCCCCGGCAGGCGGCTGATCTCGCGTTCCCCGGCGAGGATACGGCGGATGGCGGCCACCAGTGCGTGCCATTCGTTTTTCTCGGCGATGGCGAGGATGTCGTCCAGATCCGGCACCAGGGCCGGGTTCTGGCAGGCGACCACCACCCGGTGGATCAGCCCGGCATGGGCGTGGAGGATCTGCTGGTCCTTTTCGGGAAGACTGGGCATGAGACGGCTTGTGTTCCTGGGGGATGAGCGGACAGTGTAGCCGAGGCCGGACGAGGCGGAAAACCGGCCTTGAATATAACTGCCATCTTATATAGAATCATTCTATATTAATCATATTCATGTCATGGTTTAAACGCACGGGAGTCCCGCATGAACACCTTAAGAACCCTTGCCCTGACCGGCCTGCTTGGCCTTGGCCTCAACACCCCGCTGGCGGCGGCCGACTGGCCCGCGTTGCCCGAGGTGGCGCCCGCCCCGGCCGACAATCCGACCACCGAGGCGAAGGTCGAACTCGGGCGGATGCTCTATTTCGATCCGCGTTTTTCCGCCACCGGCACCGTCTCCTGCAATTCCTGCCACAACGTGATGCTGGGCGGCGAGGACAACCGGCCCGTGTCCATGGGCGTGCATGGCAAGACCGGCGGCCGCAGCGCGCCGACGGTCTGGAACGCCGCCTTCAATGTTGCTCAGTTCTGGGACGGGCGCGCCGCGACCCTCGAGGACCAGGCCAAGGGGCCGGTGGTGAATCCGGTGGAAATGGGCATGAGCGAACTGGAACAGGCCATGGACCGGGTGCGTGCCATTCCCGGCTACCGGCAGTATTTCGAGCGTGCGTTCGGTGCCGATGCCATGACCGTGGACAACGCCGCGCGCGCCGTCGCGGCCTACGAGCGCACCCTGATCACGCCCAACAGCCCCTATGACCGCTTCGCCAAGGGCGACAAGAAGGCATTGAGCGCGCAGCAGCGCCGGGGGCTGGAGACCTTCAACGCCGTGGGTTGCACCGCCTGTCATGCCGCGCCCACCTTTGGCGGCACCCTGTTCATGAAGTTCCCGACCTTCACCGATAACGAGTATGTGAAGCGCTATGACTTCATGGCGGATGCCGGCCGCTTCGCCGTGACCGGCAACGAAAGCGATCGCCATGTGTTCCGGGTGCCGACCCTGCGCAACATCGCGCTGACCGCTCCCTACTTCCACAACGGCGCGGTGCGGACCCTGGACGAGGCAGTACGTGTTATGGCGAAGACCCAGCTCAATCGCGGCCTGAGCGACGAAGAGGTGAAGGACATCGTGGCCTTCCTGAATGCGCTCACCGGCGAGTTCCCCGAGCAATCCATGCCGCGACTGCCGGCGACGCCGGGCTGGGCCTTCGAGGTACGCTGACCCTGCTGATCAGCCGCCGCCTTCGGGCGGCGGCGTCACAGCCCGCCGCTGCGGCTGTCCCCGCCTTCCTCGCTGCATTCCTCCAGCGGCGCCAGGCAGGTCTCCCCCGCGAGATCCCGCCAGCGGTTGACGATGGCGCAGAACAGGTCGGCCGTGCGTTCCGCGTCGTAGATGGCGGAGTGTGCCTGGCCGTCGTTCCACTCGATCCCTGCCGCCTGCACCGCGCGCGCCAGCACCGTCTGGCCAAAGGCCAGCCCGCCCAGGGTGGCGGTGTCGAAGGTGCTGAACAGGTGAAAGGGGTTGCGCTTGATGTTGGCGCGGTCGGCGGCCGCCTTGACGAAGGCGAGGTCGAAGGAGGGATTGTGCCCGACCAGGATGGCGCGGCTGCACTGGGTCTGCTTCACCTGCTGGCGGATGGGCTGGAAGATCTGTTGCAGCGCCTCGCGCTCCGGCTTGGCCATGCGGAAGGGGTTGAAGGGATCGATGCCGGTGAAGTCCAGCGCCCGCTGGTCGAGGTTGGCGCCCGAGAAGGGTTCCACATGTACGGCGTGGGTTTCCAGCCGCTGCATGTAGCCGTCCTCATCCATGGTCAGGGTGACGGCGGCGATCTCCAGCAGGGCGTCGCGTTTCGGGTTGAAACCGGCGGTCTCGACATCGACCACCACCGGCAGGAAACCGCGGAAACGCCGGGCGATGGGGGCGGGCTTGTTGGCATCCATGGGCGAAGGATAAAGGATCGCCGGGGGGATGGCGATTTCCCGTACTCACAACATGCGCCAGCCGATCTCCTCGCCCGCACGCAGGGGCACCACCTCGCTGTCGCCCAGGGGGTAGTGGTCCGGTACCCGCCAGGATTCGCGGCGCAGCCGGATCTGCCCGCTGTTGCGGGGCAGGCCGTAGAAGTCGGGGCCGTGGAAGGAGGCGAAGGCCTCCAGCCGGTCCAGCGCGCCGGCCGCCTCGAAGACCTCGGCATAGAGTTCGATGGCGGCATGGGCCGTGTACATGCCGGCGCAGCCGCAGGCCGATTCCTTGGCGCCGCGGGGATGGGGCGCGCTGTCGGTGCCCAGAAAGAAGGCCGGGTCGCCGCTGGTCGCGGCCTCGACCAGTGCGCGCCGGTGCTGCTCGCGCTTGAGTACCGGCAGGCAGTAGTGGTGGGGGCGGATACCACCGGCGAACATGGCGTTGCGGTTCATCAGCAGGTGATGGGCGGTGAGGGTGCCGGCGACGTTGGGGCCGCTGTCGCGCACGAAGGCCACACCCTCGCGCGTGGTGATGTGTTCCAGCACGATCTTCAGGTGCGGAAAGCGCCGGGTCAGCGGGACCAGGTGGCGTTCGATGAACATTGCCTCGCGGTCGAACACGTCCACCTCGGCATCCGTCACCTCGCCATGCACCAGCAGCGGCATGCCCAGTTCCTCCATCACCGCCAGCGTTGCGTCGCAGTGACGCAGGTCGGTGACGCCGGCATCGGAATGGGTGGTGGCGCCGGCGGGGTAGAGCTTGACCGCATGCACATGGCCGCTGTCCGCCGCGCGCCGGATCTCCTCGGGCGGCAGGCGGTCGGTCAGATACAACGTCATCAGCGGCTCGAAGTCGGCATCCGGCGGGCAGGCGGCGAGGATGCGCTCGCGATAGGCCAGTGCCGCGGCAGTGTCGGTGACCGGCGGCTTCAGGTTGGGCATGATGATGGCGCGGCGGAACTGGCGCGCGGTGTGTGGCACCAGGTCGCGCAGCACGGCGTCGTCGCGCAGGTGCAGGTGCCAGTCGTCGGGGCGGGTGATCGTGATTTCGTCGGTCACGGGATGTCCTGTTGTCAAGCCGCCGGAGCGGTTAGCCCGCATATTGCACCCGGGCGGATGGTTGCAAGGCCGTCGTCGGCCACGGCCCCGGTTGTGCCGGCATCATCGCCTCAGCAAGCTTCCCACAGTCGCCGGATCTTGTCCTGCTCCAGCAGACGGAGCGCGAAGCCCACCCCGAATCCGGTGTTGTCGGTGGGGACGTGCGCCAGGCCGCCCTTGTGCCGGCTCGCGGACAGGTCCAGGTGTATCCAGGCCGTGTCCGGGGCGACGAAGCGGTTCAGGAAGCGGGCGGCGAGGATGTGATCCGCCTCGCTGTCCAGGGTGCATTGTCGTATGTCGGCGATATCGCTTTCCAGTGCCTGGTCATAGTCATCGTCCATGGGGAAGGGCCAGACACGCTCGCCGCTTTCGCGGCCGGCGGTCTCGATGGCCCGGTGCAGATGTGCCCGATTGCACAGGGCGCCGCTGTAGCGGGTGGACAGGGCCTGTACGCAGGCCCCGGTGAGGGTGGCGAAGTCCAGCATCAGTCGCGGCCGGCTGCGGCTCGCCAGCGCCAGGGTGTCGGCCAGTACCATTCTCCCTTCGGCATCGGTATGGACGATTTCGATGCTGGTCCTGTCGCAGGCGTGAACCACGTCGTTGGGCTTGTACGCCCGCGGGCCGATGTGATTTTCCGCCAGCGCCAGCCAGCAGTCCACCGCCAGCGGAAACTTCAGCCGCTTGAGCGCCAGCAGGGTGCCGAGCGCGACCGCGCTGCCGCTCATGTCCTCGTGCATGCCGTGCATGTAGCGCGCGCTCTTGAGATTGACGCCGCCGGTGTCGAAGCAGATGCCCTTGCCCACCAGGGCCAGCGCGGGGCGGCGCCCGCCGCCGCGGGGACGGTAGCGCAGGTGCAGGATGCCGGCGTCGCGGCGTTCGCTGGCGCGGCTCACGGCCAGGAAGGCGCCGGCGCCGAGCCGTTCCAGGGCGGCTTCGCCCAGAAAGCGGCTGGAGATTCCCTCCCGCCGGGCCAGATCCTCGGCCAGCCGGCGATAGCGCGCCGGTGTGAGCTCGTTGCCGGGCAATCGGGCCAGCCAGCGGGCGATATGGTTGCCCTGGGCCGCGGCGCGGGCGCGTGACAGCGCGGGCGGGTGCGCGCCGGCCAGGTCGATCCGGCGCAGGCCCCAGGGCGGCGGCGGTTCGCGCTTGCGGCTGGGCAGCGGTGCGATGCGGGCCAGCGCAGCGCTGACCAGTGCCTCGCTCCAGTCCGCAGCCGCCGACTCCGGCAACAGCCGGGTGTCGATCAGCAGCGCGCGGTCCCGTGGCCGCAGCCCCCCTTCCAGCAGTTTCCGGGCCCGCTCCAGTCGGCGGAAGCCGTCCGCATCCACCGGCACCCGGGCGATCAGCAGGCGGGTCGCTCCGGTATCGCACAGCTCCGTCAACAACTCGTCATCCTGGGCCTGCGCAAGGCGTGCCTTGAGACGGTGCCCGTCGGGCAGGGCAGACCAGCGGATGCGGCCCGGCCGTGCGGGCAACAGAACCACGGCCAGGTCCGCGGTCTTGAAGCGATCCGCCGCAATACCCTCGCCGATTTCATTAATTGTTATTTTTTCAAGGGCCTGGTAGGGGATACGCATCCTGTTCGCCTTGACCTGTCCCGGCAAAACACTGATCATATCGCGCTTGTTCTTCTCCGGGTACCTGTCCGCCGGGGCTTTTCTGTTGCCGCAGTTCGCGGCAATGTCCGGCGCCCGAACCCGCTTCGGGTGCCATGCGGGCGCTCGCGGTGCCCTCGACTGAGCGAAGGAGTTTCATGAACGTCGCGGACAAGAAACGGCTGTTGCGCGAGATGTTGTTCGCGCGACGCTTCGAGGAGCGCTGCTACGAAGCCTACGTGGAGCGCAAGATCGGTGGCTTTCTCCACCTCTATCCCGGTCAGGAGGCCTGCGTGCACGGCGTCATGGAGGCGGCCCGGCCCGGAGAGGACTATGTCATCACCGGCTATCGCGATCACGTGCATGCCATCAAGTGCGGTGCCGATCCCAAGGCCGTGATGGCGGAGCTGTTCGGCAAGGAGACCGGTTCCAGCAAGGGCCGTGGCGGCTCCATGCACATCTTCGATGTCGAGCACCACTTCATGGGCGGCTATGCCCTGGTCGGCGGACCCTTCCCGCTGGCAGCCGGGTTGGCCAAGGCCATCAAGATGAAGGGCGGTGACGAGATTGCCATCTGCTTCCTCGGCGATGCCGCCAACAACCAGGGGACCTTCCACGAGTCGCTGAACATGGCCGCGCTGTGGAAGCTGCCGGTGCTCTACGTCTGCGAGAACAATCTCTATGGCATCGGCACCCGTATCGACCGTTCCACCGCGGTCGTCGACCAGTACAAGCGTGTCTGCGGCTACGGCATTCCCGCTGCCCAGGCCGACGGTCAGGACATCGAGGCCGTGTTCAAGGCGGCGAAGAAGGCGGTGGACCATGTGCGCTCGGGCAAGGGTCCCTATTTCCTCGAACTCATGACCTACCGCTACCGCGGTCATTCCATGTCGGACTCCAATGCCTATCGTCCGAAGGAAGAGGAGCGCATGTGGTCCAAGCGCGACCCCATCATCATGCTGCGCGACAAGCTGATCGAGGGTGGTCACCTCACCCTGGACGACTACAAGAACATGGATACCGAGATCCTCGACGAAATCGAGAACGAGATCATCCCCTTCGCCGAGAACTCGCCCGAGCCCCGGGTCGAGGAACTCGAGAAGTATGTGCTGGCGGAGAATGATCCCTGGGTCCGGGGAGGGGCGCACTGATGGCGGAAATGATGTACTGGGAGGCGATTCGCCGCGCCCACGACGAGGAAATGGCCCGTGATCCGCTGGTGATCGCCATGGGCGAGGACATCGGCGTGGCCGGTGGTACCTACAAGGCCACCCAGGGCCTGTATGACAAGTACGGCCCCGAGCGGGTGATCGATACACCGATTTCCGAGAACGGCTACACCGGTCTGGGGATCGGTGCCTCCTTCATCGGCGTGCGGCCCATCATCGAGATCATGTCGGTGAACTTTGCCTGGCTGGCGACCGACCAGATCTTCAATACCGCGGCCAAGGTGCGCTACATGTCTGGCGGCCAGCTCACCGCGCCGGTGGTCATTCGCTCGCCGGGCGGCACCGCGCACCAGCTCGGTGCCCAGCACTCGGCGCGCATGGAGAAGGTGTTCATGGGTATCGCCGGGCTGCGCGTGGTGACGCCCAGCAACCCGCGACAGGCCTATGGCCTGCTCAAGTCCGCCGTGCGCTGCGACGATCCCGTGTTCATCAACGAACACGAGCTCATGTACAACATGAAGGGCGAGGTGCCGGACGAGGAGTACTTCCATCCGCTGGAGGGTTCCGAGATCGCCCGCCCGGGTCGCGACGTCACCCTGTTTGGCTACAACATCTCGGTCCACTGGTGCCTGCAGGCCGCCGAGCTGCTGGCCCGCGACTTCGGCATCGAGGCCGAGGTGGTGGATCTCTACGCACTCTCGCCGCTGGATCGGCAGGGCATTCGCGAATCGGTGTCGCGGACCCATCGCGCCGTGGTGGTCGAGGAGGCCGAGGCCCCGGTCGGGGTCGGCGCCGAGGTCATGGCCATCATCAACGAGGAATGCTTCTTCGAGCTGGACGCGCCACCGGTGCGTGTGTCGGCGAAGAACGTGCCCGTGCCCTATAACCACACGCTCGAAAAGGCGACCATCCCCAATGCCGGGGACGTGGTCGCGGCCGTTCGCAGGCTGTTCGGCAAGTAGCGGCCGGCAGGTCGCCCCGAAGCAGGCGAGCACGGGGCCCGGTACAGGTACCGGGTGCCGCGCGCTGCGGGTCGCGTGGCGGGATCGAACATGGCGCGGCGGACCCAAAAAGTCCGTGCCGCAGCCGGAGTGAACAACGCGCCAAAAGCGCACAGCGACACAAGAGTGTTTCATGGCTGAACCCTACGCAATCAAGATGCCCCAGCTCTCGGACACCATGACCGAAGGCGTCATCGTGAGCTGGGAAAAGAATATCGGCGACGAGATCAAGCGCGGCGACATCGTGGCCACGGTGGAGACCGACAAGGCCATCATGGACGTGGAGGTGTTCCGCGACGGCTACCTGTCCGGGCCGCTGGCGCCGGTCGACAGCACGGTGCCGGTCGGCGAGCCCATCGGCTATATCGTTGCCGATTCCTCGGAGGTTCAGCAGGGCGAGGCCACGCCGGCCGTACCCGCCGCACCGGAACCGGCCGAGGCCGGAGCGGAGCAGGCGGCGCCGGAGGAAGCGGCCGCGACTCCCGTCGAATCCGCGCCTGTAGCGGCCGAGGCGCCGCAGGGCACGGTGCACACCATCATCATGCCGCAGCTCTCCGATACCATGACCGAGGGCGTGGTGGTGAGCTGGGAGAAGAAGCCCGGCGATCGCATCGAGCGTGGCACCGTGGTGGCCCAGGTCGAAACCGACAAGGCCATCATGGACGTGGAGGTGTTCAAGGAAGGCTACCTGTCGGGGCCGATCGCGCCGGTGGACAGCGTGGTGCCGGTGGGCGCGCCACTGGCCTACCTGGTGGCGGAGCCCGAACAGGTGGTGGACGAAACCGCGGCCCCGGCAGCCGCCGCCGCGGAACCGAAACCGGAACCCGCCGGCTCCGCACCGGCGCCTGCGCCGGCAGCCACGCCTTCGGCCGCGGTGCCCTCCGTTCCGGCGGGCATCGCGCCCGCACCGCGCCCGCATGGCCGGGGCGCGACGCCGCTGGCACGCAAGCTGGCCGGCGCCCGCGGCATCGATCTCGATACCGTGCCCGGCACCGGGCCGGGCGGGGTGATCCTGGCCGCGGACGTGGCCCAGGCGCAGCCGCAGGCGACCGCGGCCGGTGCCGGCGGCTTCCCGCAGGTGGATGTCCCCTGGCCGGGCCGCAAGATGAACAAGCTGGAAGCCGCGATCAGTCATTCCATGACCGAATCGCTGTCGATGCCCACCTTCCATGTGACCAGCAACATCCGCCTCGGCGCGCTGATCCGGGCCGCCAAGGCCAGGGGCGTGTCGGTCACGGTCGCCATTGCCAAGGCCTGTGCCGAGGCCATGCGCAATCACCCGAAGATGAACTGGTGCTACAAGCCGGTCGACCAGTTGGTGGAGCGCAGCAGCGTGGACATCGGCATGGCCGTGGCTGCCGACGGTGGCGGGCTGGTGGTGCCGGTGCTCAAGGGCTGCGAGTCGCGCACCCTCGATGAACTCAACGAGGACTGGAAGGATCTGGTCGGGCGCGCGCGCAAGCGGCGCCTGAAGCCCGAGGAATACCAGGGCTCGACCTTCCAGATATCCAACATGGGCATGTTCGGCGTCACCCACTTCGACGCCATTGCCACGCCGGGCATCGCCGCCATTCTGGCGATTGCGGCCGACGGCCCGGACGGCAGTCCCTTCACCATCACCGCCGACCATCGGGTGGTCAACGGCGCCGATGTCGCCCTCTATCTGGGTGAACTCAAGCAGCTCATCGAGCAGCCGGATAGCTGGATGGGTCCGAGCGGCCCCGCCATCCCCGAGGGCGACTGGGACTACGACGTGATCGTGGTCGGCGGCGGACCGGGCGGCGAGGACTGCGCCCGGGATCTGGCGGCGCACGGGCTCAAGGTCGCCATGGTCAACGACGCCCCCTATCCGGGGGGCGAGTGCCTCTGGCGCGGCTGCATTCCCTCCAAGGCCTGGCGGGCGGCGGCCGACCGTATCCGTGAGCGTGCCCACGACCCTGACCTCGGCGTGCTCGGTACCGACCGGCCCCGGCTGGACTGGAAGGCGCTGGAGGCCCATCGTCGCAAGGTGCTGGAGACGCGCGGCCAGATGGCGCTCAATACCGACAAGGGCGTGCGCATCGAGGTCATCCAGGGCTACGGCCGCTTCGTCGATGCCCACACCCTGTTCATCGACCAGGGTGGCAATCAGGACGACCCTCACGCCCGCGCCCTGCCCGGCGATGGCAAGCAGGGCATGACGAAGACCTTCGGCTGCGCGGTGATTGCCACCGGCGCACCGCCCTTCGTGCCGCCCATCGAGGGTGCCCGCGAAGGCGTCGAGGCGGGTTCGGTGCTGACATCCGATACCGTGTGGTTCCTCGAGGAGCCGCCGCAGAAGCTCATCGTCGTCGGCGGCGGCGCCATCGGCGTGGAAATGGCGCAGATCTTCCAGGACTTCGGCGCCGAGGTTACGCTGCTGGAGGCCCAGGATCGCATTCTGGCCGAGGTCGAGCCGGAGATCGCGAAACAGCTCACTGCGGTGCTGGATGCCGATCCGCGGCTGACCCTGCACACCGGTGTGCGGCTGAACCGCATCAGCGGCAAGCCCGGCGCGGTGACGGCCGAGTACGCCGATGCCGAGGGCAAAACGCACAGGCTCAAGGCCGACTACGTCATCATGGCCACCGGCAAGCGCCCGGTAGTTGACGGCCTTGGCCTGGACCAGGCCGGTGTCGCCCTGGACGGCCCGGTCATCAGGGCCGACAAGCGCTGCCGGACCAGCGTGCCGCACATCTTCGCCATTGGCGACGTCATCGGTGGCCTGATGCTGGCACACACGGCAGCCCAGCAGGGGCGGGTCGCGGCGGCCACCATCCTCGGCGAAGACATGGTCTACGATCAGGACAAGGACTGCGGCGTGATCTTCACCCGTCCCGAGGCCGCCTTCGTCGGCCTGTCCATGGAACAGGCCAGGGCCCGCGGCATCGATGCCGCCGAGGTCAAGGTGCCCATGAACATCGACGCCAAGGCCATGATCAACCGCGAGGAACACGGCATGATCAAGATCGTGGCCGACAAGGCCACGCAGCGCATCATCGGCGTGCA
>NZ_JALTON010000021.1 GCF_027000115.1 Thiohalobacter sp.
GGGTGAGGGGTGAGGGGGCGGGCAAGGGCGCCCGCCCCCTGCTGGTTCTGCGGATCAGCCGCGACCCTTGAGCATCTGCTCGATGATGGGGGCGAGGATGACTTCCATGGCGAAGCCCATCTTGCCGCCCGGCACCACGATGCTGTTGCGGCGCGACATGAAAGAGCCCTGCAGCATGTTCAGCAGGTAGGGGAAGTCGACATCGAACTTCTTCGGATCGCGGAAACGGATTACCACGAAGGACTCGTCCGGCGTGGGGATGTCGCGGGCGATGAAGGGGTTGGAGGTGTCGACCGTCGGCACGCGCTGGAAGTTGATGTCGGTGCGCGAGAACTGCGGCGTGATGTAGTGCACGTAGTCGTGCATGCGACGCAGGATGGTGTCGACAATGGCCTCCGCCGAATAGCCGCGTTCGGCAGCGTCGCGGTGGATCTTCTGGATCCACTCGAGGTTGACGATGGGCACCACGCCGATCAGCAGGTCGACGTACTGGGCGACATTCGCAGTCTCTGTGACCACGCCGCCGTGCAGGCCTTCATAGAACAGCAGGTCGGTGCCGGGCGGGATCTCTTCCCACGGCGTGAACTCGCCGGGCTTCTGGCCGTAGGGTGCGGCCTCTTCCTCGCTGTGCAGGTAGTAGCGGCGCTTGCAGGCACCGGTCTCGCCGTAGGCCTTGAAGGTGGCCTCCAGTTCCTCGAACAGGTTGGCCTCGGGGCCGAAGTGGCTGAAGTGGGTGTTGCCCTCTTCCTCGGCCTTCTTCATGGCTTCCTTCATGGCGGCGCGGTCGTAGCGGTGGAAGCTGTCGCCCTCGACGACCAGCGGGTTGATGCCCTCGCGGCGGAAGATGTGCTCGAACGCGCGCTTGACGGTGGTGGTGCCGGCACCGGAGGAACCGGTCACGGCGACGATCGGGTGCTTCTTGGACATGGAGCTCTCCTCGAAAAAGGCTCTGGAACGGGATCCGAGGGCCCGGCCGGCACCGCCCGCCAGGCGAAAAACATTTTATAAACAACAGGTTGTTTTCTACGCGCGCGTTCGCGCCGCGGGTTGAACCGCGTATTGAACCACCTTTGCGGTACCCGGTACAAGCCGACGGGGCTTCCCCTTGGCGCCGTCGGGCGTAGGATGGAGACACGAGCCCGCCCCCGGCGCGGCGGTGACGGGCGCGAACAAGAATGCACCGGGCGCATGGGCCGCGTTCCTGCCTAGGCGGCCGGTCCCGGTTCGGGGGAACATCGATGCAGAGGCCATCCCCGGCACGAGCCGCACTGGAGCGGCTGACGCCCTTTCGCGCATGGCTTGGCGAGCTGCGTGATCCTTCGACCTGGAAGGCCGACCTGCCGGCCGGCATCACGGTGGCGCTGGTGCTGGTGCCGCAGTCCATGGCCTATGCCCAGCTCGCCGGCCTGCCGCCGCACATCGGCCTCTACGCCTCCTTCCTGCCGGTCATCGTTGCTGCCCTGTTCGGTTCCTCGCGCCAGCTCGCCACCGGACCCGTGGCCGTGGTCTCGCTGCTCACCGCCGCCGCGCTGGGGCCCCTCGCTGCCAGCGGCAGCGAGGGCTACCTGGCCTATGCCGCCATGCTGGCGCTGATGGTGGGTGGCTTCCAGATCCTGCTCGGCGCCTTCCGGCTCGGCATCCTGGTGGACTTTCTTTCCCATCCCGTGGTGGTCGGCTTTACCAATGGTGCCGCCATCATCATCGCCACTTCCCAGCTTTCCAGGCTTTTTGGCGTCACGGTGGAGAAGGCGGACCGGCATTACGAGACGGTATGGCGGGTGCTGGTGGCTGCGGTGCAGGGCACCCATCTGCCCACCATGATGATGGGCCTGGGCGCACTGCTGCTGATGCTGCTGTTGCGACGCTGGCGGCCGCAGTGGCCCTATGTGCTGGTGGCGGTCGTTCTTTCCACTGTGATTTCCTGGTCCATCGGATTTTCCCAGGAACGGCAGATCCGCGTGGAGCAGGTGGCCGACCCCGTGGTGGCCGGCCTGTTGCGTGACGAACTGGGTTTGCGCTCGACCCTGGATACCCTGCGTGCAGAGCTGGGGCGCCTGGAAGGCGAATGGGAGACCCTGCAAGCGCTTCACGGCGCGGATGACGATCGTACCCTGGCAGCGCTGCATGCCCGGAACAGCCTTGCCGACGACATTGCAGGGCTGGAGCGAAGGCTGAACACGGGATTTGCAGAGCTGCGCTCGGTGACCCTGGTGCTCAGCGACGAGACACCACCGCGCGCCTGGCTGGCGGACGATCTCCCGCCGGGTACCGCCAGGCTGGACGAGCGCGAGTGGCGCATCGTCGGCCTCGGTGACGAGGGAATCGTCGCCCTGCACAGCGGTGGCCGGGTCGTCGGCAGCATTCCCACGGGCTTGCCCGCCTTGCGCATGCCGGCGCTCGATCCCGGCATCATGCTCGAACTGCTGGCGGCCGCCATCACCATCGCCCTGATCGGGTTCATGGAGGCCATCGCGGTCGCCCGTGCCATGGCCGCCGAGACCCGCCAGCGGCTGGATACCAACCAGGAGCTGATCGGGCAGGGTCTGGCCAATGTCGCCTCCGGCCTGTTCCAGGGCTACGCCGTTTCCGGTTCCTTCTCGCGTTCCGCGGTGAACTTCTCGGCCGGCGCCCGCACTGCCCTGTCCAGTGTGGTGACCGGGAGCATGGTTGCACTCACCCTGCTGTTCCTGACGCCGCTGCTTTACCATCTGCCGCAGGCAGTGCTGGCGGCAGTGATCATCGTGGCGGTCGTCAATCTGGTGAAGATCGAGCCCATCCGCCATGCCCTGCATGTGCAGAAACACGACGGTATCGCGGCCATCGTGACCTTCCTGCTGGTGCTGGTGCTGGCCCCGCACCTGGAAATGGCCATCATCGCCGGCGTGGTGCTGTCGCTGGGCCTGTATCTCAACCGTACCATGCACCCCCGCTTCGTGGAGCTTGCCCTGCACCCCGACGGCACGCTGCGCGATGCCGATCTGCATGGCCTCGCGCGCGATCCGCATGTCGCATTCCTGCGTTTCGACGGTTCACTGTACTTCGCCAACTCCGGCTATTTCGAAACCCGGGTGCTGGAGGTGCTGGCCGACCATCCTGAGCTGCAGGTCATCGTGCTCGACGCCGAGGGCATCAACCAGATCGATGCCACCGGCGAGCAGATGTTGCGGGAGCTGGTGGCGCGACTCGGGACGGCCGGGGTGGCGTTGATGGTCATGGCCGCCAAGCATCAACTCATGTATGCCCTCGAACACAGCGGCTTCGTCGAATTGCTCGGCAGGGACCGTTTCTGTCGCACCTGGTACGAGGCCCTGGAATACATCGAACAGCACCTCGGTGTGGCGCTGGCCGATGATTCGCCGCTGCGCCGCTGGTCGGAGCGGGCACGCATCGTCAAGGGCGAGGCTGTAGAAAACACCGGCGGCGGAGAACAATAGCCACCGTCAGGCCGCGCCCGGCACCCGTGCGCGCCAGCCCGCATAGTGCACCAGGCCGGCAGCGGGCGGCAGGCAACTTGTTGTCCTGGTGGGCAATGAACCGGGATTTTGCCCGTGGCCCGGAGTACAATGTGTGCCCGCCCGCATCCTGCTGCGGCCCTGGCGGATTTTCGCTCGGCCTCGGGGGCGCTTCACGCAAGCCGTAGCGACGGCTACGGTTTGAGCACCAGCGCTTCCCGAGCCCGGCTGCAAATCCGCCATCATCCGCAGCTCCTGGTGCACTATGCGGGCTGGTTTTTTGCCGCGAGTCCAACGCCCATGCCGTCCTTTCCGTTGCGCAGCCTGTGGCTGCTTCCGCTGCTGCTCTGGCCCGGTTTCGGGCTGGCCTCCGAATCCGCCGCCGGCACGATCGACCTGACTGCACATCCGCTTGGTTACGCCGCGCTGACCCTGTTCGGCCTGGCCTATCTGCTGGTGATGGCCGAGGAGTTCACGCACCTGCGCAAGTCCAAGCCGGTGTTGCTGGCCGCCGGCATCATCTGGGCCCTGATCGCCTGGTATTACGGGCAGCACGGCGCGCCCGAGGCGGTCGAGGCGGCCATGCGCCACAACATCCTCGAATATGCCGAGCTGTTCCTGTTCCTGCTGGTGGCGATGACCTACATCAACGCCATGGACGAGCGGCTGGTGTTCGAGACCTTGCGTTCCTGGCTGGTGCGCAAGGGCTTCGGCTTCGGTTCCCTGTTCTGGATTACCGGCGTACTGGCCTTTTTCATCTCCCCGGTGGCCGACAACCTGACCACGGCGCTGCTGATGTGTGCCGTGGTCATGGCGGTCGGGGCGGGCAATCCGCGGTTCGTGGCCCTGGCTTGCATCAACATCGTGGTCGCGGCCAATGCCGGTGGCGCCTTCAGTCCCTTCGGCGACATCACCACCCTGATGGTCTGGCAGAAGGGGGTAGTGGCGTTCTGGGACTTCTTCGCCCTGTTCGTGCCGTCGGCGGTGAATTTTCTGGTGCCCGCCTTCCTGATGTACCTGGCCATCCCCCGCGAGCGGCCCCGGGCCGGCGGGGAACGGGTGATCATGAAGCGGGGTGCGCGTCGCATCATGCTGCTGTTCCTTGCCACTATCGCTACCGCGGTGCTGTTCCACAATTTCCTCTATCTGCCGCCGGTTGCCGGCATGATGACCGGACTGGCCTATCTGCAGTTCTTCGCCTACTACCTCAAGAAGACCTGCCGCAGGGAGGGGGTCTCCTGTACCGTCGAGGCCGGCGAGGAGATCGGTTCGCCGGTGGCCTTCGACATCTTCCGCATGGTGTCTCGTGCGGAATGGGACACCCTGCTGTTCTTCTATGGCGTCGTGCTCTGTGTCGGGGGGCTGGGTTTTCTTGGTTATCTGTCCCTGGCGTCCGATGTCATGTATCACCAGTGGGGGCAGACCGAGGCCAATGTCGCGGTGGGCGTGCTCTCGGCAATTGTCGACAACATTCCCGTCATGTTCGCCGTGCTGACCATGAACCCGGACATGTCCCAGGGACAGTGGCTGCTGGTCACCCTCACCGCGGGCGTCGGCGGCAGTCTGCTGTCGATCGGTTCCGCGGCGGGGGTGGCGCTCATGGGTCAGGCGCGAGGCGTCTATACCTTCTTTTCCCACTTGAAGTGGACGCCGGCCATCGCCCTTGGCTATGCCGCCAGTATCTGGGTGCACCTGTGGATGAATGCGCGGTTGTTTGGGTGAGGAGTGAGGTGTGAGGCGTGAGGAGGGGGCAGCGGCTTATCCGCTGCCGGCACCCGGCGCCTTTTCGTACACCAGGTCCCACACGCCGTGCCCCAGCCGGCGGCCGCGACGCTCGAATTTCGTTTCCGGCCGGTCGCCCGGGCCGGGCGCGAAGCGGCCGCGGCCGGCGGTGTTGCGGAAGCCGGGTGCCGCGTCCATGGTTTCCAGCATCTGCCGGGCATAGTCCTCCCAGTCGGTGGCCATGTGGAAGCGCCCGCCGGGGCGGAGCTTGCGACCGACCAGGTCGATGAAGGCCGGCTGCAGGATGCGCCGCTTGTGATGGCGCTTCTTGGGCCAGGGATCGGGAAAGAACAGCAGCACCCAGTCCAGCGTCTCGTCCTGTATCCGTTTTTCCAGCACCTCGACGGCATCGGCGCACAGTACCCGCACGTTGCCCAGCCCCAGCCGCTCGATTTCCAGCAACAGGTGGCCGACGCCGGGGCGATGCACCTCGATGCCGAGGAAGTCCTGATCGGGTGACGCCGCCGCCATCCGTGCCAGTGACTCGCCGTTGCCGAATCCGATTTCGAGGGTACGGGGCGCGCTGCGGCCGAACAGGGCATCGAGATCCAGCGGTGCATCACCGTCGGCCAGGCCCCAGCGCGGCAACAGGGTTTCGAGCGCACGCGCCTGCGAGCGGGTCAGTCGCCCCTCGCGGCGCACGAAGGAGCGTACGCGACGGGCGCGGGCAGGTAGACTGTCACGGGTCGGATTCATCGGGTGTTCGTCGCCTGGGCGAACGCGGAGTATAGGACAAAAGGGATTCCATGCGGGGAGTGGCGAACAGCATCCGGCGGATGCGCGGGCTGGCCGGCGTGTCGCTGCTGGGCCTCCTGTTCCTTGCGGCGCCGTTGCAGGCGGCGATCCGGGTCAGTGTCGAGGGGCTCGATGGCGAGCTGCTCGCCAATGTGGAGGCCCTGCTGAGCCTCAAGGCGCCGGATCTCGACCCCGGGCTGTCGGAGGTGCGGCTGCGCCAGCTGTTCGTGCGCGGGCGGCGCGAGATCGCCCGCGCGCTGGAACCCTTCGGCTACTATCGGCCGGTGATCGATGCCGACATGGCGCGTGACGGCAACGACTGGCGCATCCGCTACCGTGTCGATCCCGGTGAGCCGGTGCGAATCGAACGACTGCGGATTCAGATTCTCGGCGAAGGCGCAGAGGACCCGAAGCTCGGGGCGCCGGTCGACAAGCCCGGGCTGGCGGAAGGCGACGTTGCCGACCACCGCCGCTACGAGGCGCTGAAGCGCCGGCTGATGAACCGCGCGCTGGACCTCGGCTACCTGGAGGCGCGCTGGCAGACCAGCGAGCTGCGGGTGGACGCCGCCGCCGGCCGTGCCGAGGTGGTGCTGGTGCTCGAGACGGGGCCGCGCTTCCTGTTCGGTCCGGTGCGCTTTCCCGACGACGTGCCGCTGGACCGCGCCATGCTGCAGCGCTATGTGCCCTTCCGCGCCGGCGAGCCCTTCTCCAACCGCGGCCTGCTGGCCCTGACCCGTGCCCTCGAGGACAGCGACTACTTTGCCTCGGTCGAGGTGCATGCCGAGCCCGAACGGGCGATCAACCGGGCGGTGCCGGTGCGGGTCGAGCTGGTGCCGCGCAAGCGCCACAAGTACACCGCCGGCATCGGCTTCGGCACCGACACCGGCGCGCGTCTGCGGCTGGGCTGGGCGCATCGCCGCATCAATCGCGCCGGCCATCGCATGGAGGCGGGGCTGCGCCTGTCGCAGATCGGCCACGAGGCCAGCCTGGCCTACAGCATTCCGCTCAAGAACCCGCGCACCGACCGGGCGGTGATCGACGCCGCCACCCGGCGCAAGGAGACGGACACCAGCACCAGCCGCATTCGCCGCCTGGGCCTCAACCGAACCCGCGTGCTCGGTGACTGGTTGCAGACCCTGGCCGTTGAGTACCACGACGAGGACTTCGAGGTCGGCGGCGAGGCCGACAGCAGCCGGCTGTTGCTGCCGCAGGCCGGCTGGTCGCGGGTGCGCGCCGCCAAACGCATCGACCCGAGGCGGGGTGAGCGCGTCGACCTGTCCGTTCGCGGCAGTTGGGCCAGCCTGCTGTCCGACGTGAGCTTCCTGCAGTTGCGCGCCAGCGGCAAGTGGGTGCGCAGTCTCGGCGAACGCACGCGCCTGCTGACCCGCCTCGATGCCGGCACCACCTGGGCCAATGACTTCGCGGCCCTGCCCGCCTCGCTGCGGTTCTTCGCCGGAGGCGACCAGAGCGTGCGCGGCTTCGGCCTGAGCACCCTGGGTCCGACCGACAGCGACGGCCAGGTGGTGGGTGGCCGCCACCTGCTGGTCGGCAGTCTGGAGCTGGAACGGCAGGTGCGGGGACCCTGGCGGGCCGCGTTGTTCGTCGATGGCGGCAACGCCTTCGACGGCCTGCGGGACGACCTTGCCCTCGGCGCCGGCGTCGGTCTGCGCTGGGTCTCGCCGGTGGGTCCGCTGCGGGTGGACCTGGCCGTGGCCGTCTCCGAGCCCGAGCGGCCGCTGCGGCTGCACATCACCCTGGGGCCCGACCTGTGAGGCAGCGCTTCGCCTGGCTGCTGCCGCTGGGCACCGTCGCGCTGCTGCTGGCCGCGCTGGTCTGGCTGCTGGCCACGTCCTCCGGCCTCGGTGCTGTGCTGCGGCTGGCGGACGCCTGGAGCCCCGGGCGGCTGGTCGCGGATGGCTTCGAGGGGCGCCTGCTGGGGCCCTTGCGGCTGGATCGGCTCGTCTGGGAGGACGGCGACAGCCGCGTCCGGGTCGAGGCCGTCGAGCTGGACTGGTCACCCTCGGCGCTGCTGCGGGGGCGGGTGCGCATCGAACGGCTGCGGCTTCAGGCCCCCCGGGTCGAACTGCCGGCACCGGCCGAGGCCGCCGGTCCGACCGGGGTGCCCGAGTTCCGCTCGCCACTGCCGGTCGATATCGAGGCGCTCGAGATCGAACGGGCCGAGGTTCGCCGGGGTGGCGAGCCGCCGTTGCGCATCGATCGCTTCACCCTGGCCGCCAGGCTGGTGGCGGACGCGCTGCGCATCCGCGGGCTGACGCTGGCCAGCGATGCCGGGCGGCTGTCGCTGCGCGGCCGGCTGGGCCTGTCGGCGCAGGCCGCGACCGATCTCGCCGCAGACCTGGCCGCGCGGGTCGGCGAACGCGACTGGGCGCTGGCGGCGCGGCTGAAGGGTGACCGCAGCGCGCTGGCGGTCGAGTCGACCCTGTCAGCGCCGGCCAAGGTGCGACTCGGCGGCACCATCGAGCAACCGCTCGCGGCCCCGCGATTCGACCTGGCCCTGGAGCTGGCGGAGACGCCGCTGTCGGCCTTCGGCGACGGCCTGCCGCCCGATCGTCTGGCCGCAGCGCTGCGCCTTGAGGGTACCTCCGACGCCCTGCGGCTGGGCGGGCGACTGGTCCCCGCGAGCGGCCCCCTGGCCGCGGGCGGGCCGGTGACGGTCGGGATCGACGCGATCCGCGAGGCCAATGGCGCCTGGGCGTTGCGCCCCGCCCGGCTGGCGCAGGGCGAGGCCCGGCTCTCGCTTGATGGGTACCTGCGGCCGGACGGTGGCTTCGTCGCCGATCTCGGCTGGACGGCGCTGGCCTGGCCGCCGGGCGAGGCGCGCCTGCGCAGCCCCGAGGGACGGCTGCGGGTCGCCGGCAACGTTCGGGACTATCGGTTCGAGGGTGGTTTCACGCTGGCCGGCACGGCGGTCCCGGAGGGCCGCTGGCGGCTGGCCGGAACGGGCGGCGAGTCGAGGCTCGCGCTGAGTCGGCTGGCGATCGACACCCTCGGCGGTCGCATCAGCGGCGAGGGGCATCTGGCCTTCGCGGAGGGACGCGTCGGCGAGGCCGCGCTGGCCTGGCAGGATCTGGACCCGGGGCGGCAGTGGCCGGACTGGCCGGGCCGGCTGTCCGGGCGCGCGCGGCTTTTGCTCACGGCCGAGGGCGAGGTGCTGGCGCTGGAGACGCTCACCGGCGAACTGCGCGGGCAGGCACTGTCCGGCAAGGGGCGACTGAGCCGGCTCGCGGGCGTGCCCCGCGCCGAGGGCCTGGAACTCGCCGCAGGCGACAACCGGCTGCGCGTCGATGGCCGCCTGGGCCGCCAGGCGAACCTGCGTTGGCAACTGGCGGCGCGGGATCTTTCCGCACTGGCGCCCGGCTGGTCGGGGCGGCTGGAGGGCCAGGGCCGGGTCACCGGCAGCGGGTCGCGGATACAGCTTGCCGGCGAGCTGCAGGGCGAGGCGCTGGCCGGGGCCGGCGTGCGCGTCGGCACCCTCTCGGGTCGTTTCGAGGCCAGCCCCGGGCGCCCGGATGGACCGGTAGCCGGGCGCTTCGATCTGCAGCGGCTGCAGATCGGCGGCCGCCACCTCGACACGGCCCGGCTGGATCTCGAGGGCACCAGGGCTGCCCACCAGGCCCGCCTGCAGGCCGAGGGGTCGAGCCACCGGCTGCTGCTCGCGGCCAGCGGCGGCTGGCAGCAGGGTGGCTGGACGGGGCGACTGGCGCAGCTCGACGCGCGTCTGCCGGAGGCGGGCGAATGGGTGCTGGAGGCGCCGGTTGCGCTGGCCTGGTCGCCGGCGCGATTGCGCCTGGATGCGGCCTGCTGGCGGCAGGACCCGGCGCGTCTGTGCCTGGCGCCGCTCGCGGCCGACCTGGCGCAGGGCAGCGGCAGCACCGGCTTCCGGCTGTCCGACTGGCCGCTGGCCGGGCTTGCGCCCTGGTTGCAGCCGGGGGTCGATCTGGAAGGCAGCCTGTCTGCTGACGGCCGGTTGGCCTGGGGTGCGGCCACGCTGGAGGCCGAGGTCTCGCTGCAGGCGCCGCCGGGTGTGCTGCACTGGGGCGAGGCCGGGGCCCGCGAGTCGCTGGCCTTCGAAGGGTTGTCGGGCAATTTCCGGATTCAGGGCGACGAAGCCCGCGCCGAGGCCCGCCTGAGACTCGGCGGCGCCGACCGGCTCGCGGCCCGGGTCGATGCCCGCCGCCAGGGGGCGGCCTGGCGGCTGGACGGCGACGCCGCTCTGTCGCTGGCCCGGCTGGACTTCCTCGCGGCCTTCGTGCCCGCCCTGAGCGAGCCGCGCGGCCGGGTCCAGGGCCGCCTGCGCATCGCAGGCACCCTGGCGTCGCCGCGGCTGCAGGGACGGCTCGCGCTCAGCGAGGGCAACGCACGGGTGGTGCCGCTGGGCATCCGCCTCGCCGATGTCGGTCTGCGGCTGGAGGGCGATGCGCGGGGCGGCTACCGGCTGGCGGGCAGCCTGCATTCCGGGGGTGGCCGGCTCGATGTGAACGGACGGCTGGCGCCGGCGGCGGCCGGTAGCGGGGTCTGGGCTGGCACATTGCGCCTCGGTGGCGAAAACTTCCTCGCGATGGACAACAGCGAGGCCAGCGCCCGCGTCACGCCCGACCTGCGCCTGGATATCCGGGGGCGCGAGCTGCGCCTTGGCGGTACCGTCACCGTGCCGGAGGCGAGGCTGACGCCGCAGGACTACGAGGGGGCAGTGGCCCCCACCCGCGACCTGGTGCGCCTCGATATCGAAGGCGATGCCGAACCGCGCTGGCGCGTCTACAGCCAGGTGCGGCTGGTGCTGGGCAAGGACGTCCGCTTCGACGGCTTCGGCCTCAAGGCGCGCATCGACGGCACGCTCGACGTCTGCGACGAGCCGCGGCGGGCGACCCGCGCCCGCGGCCAGCTCGAAATCCACGACGGCACCTATACGGCCTACGGGCAGGATCTCAGGATCGAGAGCGGGCGGCTGCTCTATGCCGGCGGCCCCATCGACAACCCGGCACTGGACGTGCGCGCCACCCGCAAGACGGGCGATGTGACCGCGGGTGTGCAGGTCAGCGGCACCCTGCAGGCGCCGGAGATGGCGCTCTTTTCCAGCCCGCCCATGGCCCAGGCCGATGCCCTGTCCTACCTGCTGGTGGGCCGGCCGCTGTCCGGCGCCTCGGCCTCCGAGGGCGAGCTGCTGGCGCAGGCCGCCGCCTCGCTGGGACTGAAGGGCGGCAACCTGATCGCCGAGCGTATCGCCGGCACCATTGGCCTGGACGAGCTCAGTGTCACCGGCGGCAACGGCGCGGCCGATGCCGCCGTGGTCATCGGCAAGTACCTGTCGCCGAAACTCTACATCAGCTACAGCGTCGGGCTGTTCGAGGCGGTCAGCCGTTTCCGCCTGCGCTATACCCTGAGCCGCCGCCTCACCCTGCAGACCGAGGCCGGGACGGCCACCGGGGCCGATCTGCTGTGGCACATCGAGCGCTGAATGTGACCCCGGCGGGATGGCGGCGTCCCTGCGGGCTGGGGTCGGCGCCGGAACTGGTGTACCTTCGATCGCGGTCTGCCCTGACTCGCGGGCCAGGACACCGAGGAAGCTGCCTGCATGTTCGAGGAACTGATGCCCACGCTGGAAGTCTGGCTGGCGGCCCTGCGCCAGGCCGACACCTGGTGGCAGATGGGCGTGCTGCTGCTCGCCGCCGGCGGTGCCTGGCTGGTCAACCGCACCCTGGGTGTCCAGCTGCGGCGGGGCGGCGAGGCGGCGGCCGAGCATCACCGGCTGCGCGAGCTGTCGCTGAAGGCGGGGCGGCGCATCCTGTTTCCACTGTCCATGCTGCTCGGTGTGTTCGTGGGGCGCGCTGTGCTCAAGCGCCTGGAACTGCCGGCCCAGCTCCTGGACATTGCCGTGCCGCTGCTGGTGTCGCTGGCCGCCATCCGCACCCTGGTCTATGCGCTGCGCAAGGGCTTCACTCCGGGGCCCGCGGTGAAGGCCTGGGAGAACCTGATCGCCACCAGCATCTGGGTGCTGGTGGCCCTGCATCTGCTCGGCTGGCTCGACCCGGTGATGGAGGCACTCGATGGCGTGGCCTTCGAGCTGGGCAAGACCCGCATCTCCCTGCTGGCGGCGCTGAAGCTGGTGACCCTGATCGGCGTGCTCTGGGTAGCCGCCTTCTGGTTGTCCGGCGCCATCGAGCGGCGCATGGCACGGTCGAGCTATCTCAGCCCGGCCATGCGCGTCGGGCTGTCCAAGATCAGCAAAGTGATGCTGCTGACCCTGGCCTTCCTGCTGGCACTGGACGCGGTCGGCATCGACCTGACTGCGCTCACCGTGTTCGGCGGTGCGCTGGGTGTCGGTCTCGGCTTTGGCCTGCAGCGGATCGCCAGCAACTTCATCAGCGGCTTCATCCTCATCTTCGACCGCTCCATCCGGCCGGGTGACGTGGTCAGCATCGGCAACAAGTTCGGCTGGGTACAGGAGCTGCGCGCGCGCTACATCGTGGTCAAGGACCGCGATGGCGTGGAAACCCTCATACCCAACGAGAACCTGGTCACCTCGGAGGTGATCAACTGGAGCTACTCGGATCGCAACGTGCGCCTCAAGATCCCGGTGCAGATCAGCTATGGCGACGATCCGGAGCGGGCGATGGCAATCATGATCGAGGCCGCGCGCAACACGCCGCGCGTGCTCAAGGACCCGCCGCCGGTCGCGCGGCTGATGGCGTTCGGCGACAACGGTATCGCGCTGGAGCTGCGGGTCTGGATCAACGATCCGTCGAATGGCATCAGCAATGTGCGATCGGATGTGAACCTGGGCATCTGGCACGGCTTCCGGGAGGCCGGTATCACCATTCCCTTCCCGCAGCGCGACCTGCATGTGAAGGGGGCGGTCAGCGTCCAGTCGCTCGGCGACTGAACGACCTCATTGGGCGTATCCGGCACCGGACTCGGGAGGGGGCGGGCGGTTGCCGCGGAATCCACGAGAGCCGTCAAAGTGATGGATGCGGGGGGCGTCCATCCGTGTCGTCCGTGGCGCTGTTGCGGGGTTCTGATGGGCACGCTTCGCTTTGCCCATCCTACCGGGGTGACTTTTCTTTGCGCGGCCGGGGAAGGGTAACCAAACGAAAGGCAGCGCCGCTACTGCCCCCTTCGGGTGTCCTGGTCTGGTCACGAGCCACCCCGGCATTTGATTCAGTCCGTGCCTTCCGTGTCGTCCGTGGCGCTGTTGCGGGGTTCTGATGGGCACGCTTCGCTTTGCCCATCCTACCGGGGTGACTTTTCTTTGCGCGGCCGGGGAAGGTAACAAAACGAAAGGCGGCGCCGCTACTGCCCCCTTCGGGTGTCCTGCTCTGGTCACGAGCCACCCCGGCATTTGATTCAGTCCGTGCCTTCCGTGTCGTCCGTGGCGCTCTTGCCTGCGAGGCCGTGCCGTTTCCCGGGTTGCTGGACGCTTCGCCCGGGCCACACTCCACGCCTTACTCAAAGAAACATTCCGTCCAGCGGCGAGGAGGCGCTGGCAAAGCGCTTGCGCGGAATGCGGCCGGCGCGGAAGGCCTCGCGGCCGGCCTCGATGGCCTTCTTCATGGCCGAGGCCATCAGCACCGGGTCCTGCGCACCGGCAATGGCGGTGTTCATGAGCACGCCGTCGCAGCCGAGTTCCATGGCGATGGCGGCGTCGGAGGCGGTGCCCACACCGGCGTCGACCAGGATCGGCACCGAGGCATTTTCGACAATGGTGAGGATATTGTAGGGATTGCGGATGCCGAGCCCGGAGCCGATGGGTGCCGCCAGCGGCATCACGGCGACGCAGCCCATGTCCTCGAAGCGTTTCGCGAGGATGGGGTCGTCGTTGGTGTAGACCATGACCCTGAAGCCGTCGCGGATCAGCACCTCGGCGGCCTCCAGGGTCTGGATGACGTCGGGAAACAGGGTCTTCTCGTCGCCGAGCACTTCCAGTTTCACCAGGTCGTGGCCGTCGAGCAGCTCCCGGGCCAGCCGGCAGGTGCGGATGGCATCCTCGGCGCTGTAGCAGCCGGCGGTGTTGGGCAGATAGGTGTAGCGGTCCGGCGGCAGCACGTCCAGCAGGCTGGGCTCGTTCGGATCCTGGCCGATGTTGGTGCGGCGGATGGCGACGGTGATGATCTCCGCGCCGCTGGCCTCGACCGCATGGCGGGTTTCTTCCAGATCCTTGTACTTGCCGGTGCCCACCAGCAGCCGCGAGCGGTAGGCGGTGCCGCCGATCATCAGCGGATCGTCGTGGGCGGGGGTGTCGGTACTCATCACGCTGGACATGGTTGCTCGGGCTCCGGTGCTGGGCGACTCAGCCGCCGCCGATGGCCTGGACGATCTCGACCCGGTCGCCCGGCTGGAAGCGGTGTTCGGCGAAACGGCTGCGGGGGAGAATCTCTCGGTTGACTTCCACCGCCAGACGTCGCTCCGCCAGCCCCAGTTGCTCGATGAGCTGCTGCGCGGTGGTGGTGTCGTCGATCTCGCGCGGCTCGCCGTTGAGCAGGATTTCCATCAGGGGGTCTCGGTGAATCGTCGGGAAAGCCGGGATTCTACACCAAACTTGATCCGCCGCGTCCGCCATGGACACAATGCCGGACCCCGAAAGCGCCGGAAACCCCATGAAACAAGCCGCATTTCCCGACTTCGATCCGGCTGGCCTCAGCGAGGATGTGATTCCGGTGGAGGTGGCCGGCACCCTCGACGGCCTGTTTCGCGAGCGCGTGCGCCGTTCGCCCGACGCGCCCGCGTATCACCGCCACGACTGCGGGCAGGGCTGGTGCACGCTGAGCTGGCGCGACATGGAAACCGAAGTGGCGCGCTGGCGCGATGCGCTGGCGGCCGAGGGCCTGAGGCCGGGTGACCGGGTCGCGGTGCTGCTGCGCAACTCGCCCGAGTGGGTGATGTTCGACCAGGCCGCGATGAGCCTGGGGCTGGTCGTCGTGCCACTGTATCTGGACGACCGGCCCGACAACGCAGCCTACATTCTGAAGGATTCCGACACCCGGCTGCTGGTGGTGCAGTCCATCAGCCACTGGCGGCGCCTTGACGAGGCCATCGAGCAGGTCGAGGGGCTGCAACGCGTGGTGCTGGTGGAAGGCGAGGTCCCCGGGGCCAGCGAGCGGGTGCGGGCGCTGGCCGACTGGCTGCCCGCGCGGGGCGGGCACACCGCACCGCGGCCGGGAGATCCGAAGGGGCTGGCCTCCATCGTCTATACCTCCGGTACCACCGGCCGGCCCAAGGGCGTGATGCTCAGCCATCACAACATGCTCTCGGTGGCGCATGCCGCGCTGACCATGATCGATGTCTACCAGCAGGACCTGTTCCTGTCCTTCCTGCCGCTGTCGCACACGCTGGAGCGTACCGGCGGCTACTATCTGCCCATGATGGCAGGCGCCTCGGTGGCCTACGCCCGGTCGGTGAACCACCTGCCCGAGGACCTGCGCAGCGTCCGTCCCACTGCGCTCATCGCCGTGCCGCGTATCTTCGAGCGGGTCTATCTGCGCATCCATGACCAGCTCGCCGGCCAGTCGCGACTGAAGCAGGCCCTGTTCCGGGCCACGGTCAACGTGGGCTGGCACCGTTTCGAGCGCAGCCAGGGCCGCGCCGGCTGGCGACCGAAGCTGCTGTTGTGGCCGCTGCTGGAGCGACTGGTCGCGAGGCGGGTGGTGCAGGCACTGGGCGGCCGGCTGCGGGCCGCGGTCAGCGGCGGCGCCGCCATCCCCTTCCCGGTCGCGCGCACCTTCATCGGTCTGGGCGTGCCGCTGCTGCAGGGTTATGGCCTGACCGAGGCCAGTCCGGTGATTTCGGTCAACACCTTCGAGGACAACGACCCCGCCAGCGTCGGCGTGCCGCTGCGCGGCACCGAGGTGCGCATCGGCGAGCAGGACGAGCTGCTGGCGCGCGGTCCCGGCGTCATGCTCGGCTACTGGAACAACCATGCCGCCACCCGGCAGGTGATCGACGCCGAGGGCTGGCTGCACACGGGCGACCAGGCCCGCATCGAGCGCGGCCACATCTATATCACCGGCCGCATCAAGGACATCCTGGTACTGTCCAACGGCGAGAAGGTGCCGCCGGGGGACATGGAATCGGCCATTCTGCTCGACAGCCTGTTCTCGCAGGTGCTGGTCGTCGGCGAGGGCAGGCCCTGCCTGGCGGCGCTGGTGGTACTGGATCCGGAGCACTGGTTCGGCCTCGCCAGGGAGGCGGGCGTCGACCCCATGGACCCCGCCAGTCTCGAGAACGACCGGGTCAAGCAGACGGTGATCCGCCGTATCCGCGCCTGCCTGCACGACTTCCCGGGCTATGCCAAGATCCGGCGCGTATCGCTCAGCCTGGAGCCCTGGACCATGGACGACGACCTGCTCACCCCCACCCTCAAGGTCAAGCGGGCGAAGGTCATCGAGCGCTTCGCCGACCGCATCGAGCGGATGTACGGCTGACGCCGGGTGTTTCTGCGGGTCCGGCACTGCGGGCTTGCCACCCCGGCACCGCTGCGCGACCATGGCCCAACGGGAAGGCAGGCCATAACAACAGGGGGAGACCATGAAGGCCATCGATCTGCGCGTTTCGCTGCTGGTGCTCGCACTGGCCGCACAGCCGGCACTGGGCAAGGACTTCGTGGCCGAGGCCCGGGCCCATCTCGCTCGCGGGGATACCGCCGCAGCGGTCATCGAGCTCAAGAACGCCCTGCAGGACAGGCCCCGCGACGTCGAGGCCCGGCTGCTGCTGGGCGAGACCTATCTCAAGCAGGGCGACGGCAGGGCGGCAGCCAAGGAGCTGTCGCGTGCCCGGGATCTGGGCGCGCCCGAGGCGCGCTGGCGGGTGCCCCTGGTGCGGGCCTGGCTGCTGGCCGGGGAACCGCAGCGCGCGCTCGATGCCGCCGGCGGCGAGGAACCGCCCCTGCCCTGGGGCCCGACCCTGGTCGCCCTGCGCGGCCAGGCCCTGCTGATGCTCGGCAAGGTCGAGGAGGCCGAGCAACAGCTCGCCCGTGCCGTGGAACGGGAACCGGACAATGTCGATGCCCGGCTCGCCTACGGGCGGCTGGTGTTCGCCCGCGGCCAGTTCGGGCAGGCAAAACGCTATGCCGAGAAGGCGCTGGAAGGCGACCCCCAACGGGCCGAGGCCTGGCTGCTGATCGGCGAGGCGGAGCGCAACCAGGGTAACCTGGATGCCGCGGCGGAGGCCTTCACCCGCGCGCTGAAGGTACAACCCGGCCACACGGGCGCGCTGCTGGCACGTGCCGCGGTCAACCTGCTGCGCAACGACCTCGATGCCGCCGAGGCCGACGTCCGGGCCAGCCGCACGGCCGCCGGTTTCACCCTGATGGGCACGCATCTCAGGGCCGTGATCGCGCTGCGCCGGGGCAAGCTGGAACGGGCCCGCGAGCTGGCCGACAAGGTGCTGGCGGCCAATCCCCAGTTCATGCCCGCGCGGCTGCTTGCTGGCATGGTGGCCTTCAACCAGGGTCAGCCCGAGACGGCGCAGAAGCATCTGTCCACCTACCTGGCGGCCGTTCCGGGCGATGCCCAGGCCATCAAGCTGCTGGCCGCCACCTACCTGCAGCTCGGCCAGCCCGCGGAGGCGGTGAACGTGCTTCAGGGTGTGCCCGGGGGCGGCGGCGACGATGCCGGCATCCAGGCCCTGCTGGGCATGGCCCAGCTGCGGCTCGGTCACTACGAGGAGGCCACGCAGCACCTGGAAGCCGCCGCCCGCCTGGATCCCGAGAATCGCGGCCTCAAACAGCAGCTCGCCCTCGGCCTGCTCGGCTCGGGGCAGACCGAGGCTGCCGCCAGCCTGCTGGAAAAGACAGTCGACCTGGCCGGGGATCCCACCGATACCGCGGTGCTGCTGGTGCTCACCCGGCTGAAGGAAAAGCAGTATCCGCAGGCGCTGGAGGCCGCGCGCGCCCTGCGCGAGCGCCAGCCCGACAGCCCGGTGGCCGAGGATCTGCTCGCCGGCGTGCAGGCCATCATGGGTGACAGCGAGGCCGCCCGCGCCGGCTGGCAGGCGGCGCTGAAGAAGGATCCGGACTATGCCCCGGCCTATCTCAAGCTGGCGCGGCTGGCCGCCACCCAGGGCCGCCTGGACGAGGCCGAGCGCCATCTGCGCGCGCTGCTCGAGCGCAATCCGAAACATGCCGAGGCCATGATGGAACTGGCACAGGTCGCCGAGCGGCGCGGCGACCGTGAAGGGCGCGGGCGCTGGCTGGAAAAGGCCCGGCAGGCCGACCCGGATTCGATTGCGGCGGCGGTCATGCTCGCCCGCCATCATCTGGTCAGCGGCGAGCCGCTCAAGGCACTCGACGTCGCCCAGGCCGCCGAGAAGAGCCATCCGAAGAATCCGGCGGTGCTGGAAGTGCTGGGTCAGGCCCGTCTGGCAGCGGGGGAGACGGCCAGTGCCGTCAACGTCTTCCGGCAGCTGGTGGCCCTGCAGCCCGACAACCCCCGCGCCCACTTCCTGCTTGGTCAGGCGCTGTACCGCGATGGCGGCCTGGCGCGGGCACGCCCCGCCTGGAAGAAGGCGCTGGAGGTCGCGCCCGGCTATCCGGATGCCCTCGGCGCCCTGGCCGAAGCGGCGCTGGCCGAGAAGGATCTGGAGGCCGCGAAGCGCTACATCGACCAGCTCAAGTCCGCCCATCCGGACGAGCCCGCCGGCTATTACCTGGAGGGCGATGCCCTCACACTGGCCGGCGACCATGCCGCTGCCGCGGCGGCCTTCGCCGAGGCGCTGAAACGGGGCGGCGGGGCGGTGGTGGCGCGGCGCCACTACCAGGCCCTGCGCGCGGCCGGCGATGCCGAGCAGGCCGAGCGGGCGCTCACCGACTGGCTGAAGACCCATCCCGACGACGCCGGATCCTGGGCCCTGCTGGGCATGGGCCGCCAGGAGGATGGTCGTCCTGCCGAAGCCATAGACGCCTACGAAAGGGCGGTGGCCGCCGGGCCGGTGGGGATCGTGGTGCGCAACAATCTGGCCTGGCTGTACCAGGAGGCCGGCCAGTCGGCGAAGGCGCTGGCCCTGGCCGAGGCGATGGCGCCCGAAGCCGAGCGTCATCCCGAGGTACTGGATACCGTGGGCTGGATCTATCTCCGGAACGGCCGCGCCGAGGAGGCCGTTACCCTGCTGCGCAAGGCCGTGGCGCGCGCGCCGCACCTGCCGGTGATTCGCGTGCATCTCGCCGAGGCGCTGATCGCCAGCGGCCGTGGCGACGATGCCCGGCGCGAGCTGCAGAATGCCCTCCAGCGTGGTGATTTCCCCGGGCGCGCGCGGGCCGAGTCGCTGCTCGAGTCGCTCTAGTCCGCTTCCGGCCTGGGGGAAGATGCGGGTGGGCAGGGCTTTACAAGTTCCGTCCTGGCCACGGACAATAGGCCGACATCGCGGGTGTAGTTCAATGGTAGAACCTCAGCTTCCCAAGCGTGCGACACGAGTCGCGAGGTCGTCGGCCTCTCACCACGCTGCATCTTCGGGTGCTTGAAGAGTGAGGAACCGACAAGCCTCCTCCAATGGTCATTTCCGACCACGGAGGAAAGCGGCGAAGGCCGTGTAAGCAATTGTCCAGCGGTGAAATACCGTAGTGGACCGGGTGTCCAGCCACCCGTAGCCTAGGGGCAGTGCAAGACTGGTAACGGTCTTGTGCGAAGCGCCCTGACAACGTAGCCACCCCGCGGGGTACGCCACGCCCCGCGAGGGGCGCGGTGTGATCCGGGAGACGCACCCGGTGAGGAGCCAGGCTGGGTTGAAGGGTCAGCGTAAGCGAACCACTGGTAAACGTCGTAAAGCTGAATGGGCCAACTGCGTCTGGGCCCAGCCCAAAAGGGATGTGGTCGGGTTGTCCTGTTGCTTGGTCAGGGCACGCTGGCGACAAGACCACCGGCGAAAAGGTGGGGCCCTCCCAACCCGTGTTGCTTACACGGAACGTGGTAAGCCCGATGAGGTGTCCCGGATGGGACTAGGAAGCCCGCAAGGGTGACCGATGCCTCAGCGGGTAGAGGATCGCGGAAAAAGCGAAAGCCCGGCTGTAGCGGCCGGGATAGGGGATGAAACGATCGCCCCAACCCGAAAGGGTGCTGACTTCCGCGTGGTGGCCTGTCGTTAGACAGGCTTGTGGCAACCCGACCCTGAAGGGGGGATGTTCCCCTTCAGGGGGCGTCCTGAGTCTTCAGGGTCAGGCGGGTGTAGCTCAATGGTAGAGCTCCAGGTTCCCAACCTGGCGACGTGGGTTCGATTCCCATCACCCGCTCCAACTCAGGAGGCTGATATGGACGCACACGCTGTGAGGGGCGATGTCGCCTCCAACGTCTGGACTGGCTGGCACGATATTTCGTGGCGGACAGTCCACAAGACGGTGGGGAGGCTGCAGGCCCGAATAGCGAAGGCAGCCCGAGAAGGTGACTGGCGGACCGTACGGCGGTTGCAGAAACTGCTTACTCGGTCCACCAGTGCGAAAGCGCTCGCCGTAAGGCGGGTCACCGAGAATCAGGGCCGCAGGACACCTGGCGTTGACGGGGAAACCTGGTCTACGCCCGGTGACAAGTGGAGGGCGATATTTGACTTGGATACAAGACATTATCGTCCACGCCCGCTTCGGCGGGTCCACATACCGAAAGCCAACGGAGGGAAACGGCCGCTAGGGATTCCGACAATGCGGGACCGGGCCATGCAGGCACTGTATCTGCTCGCGCTCGATCCAGTAGCGGAATCCACGGCAGATCCCAACTCTTATGGTTTTCGGAGAGGCCGGTCCACGGTGGACGCCATCGTCCAGTGTCAGAATGCGCTGGGGCGAAGGCACTCTCCACAGTGGGTGTTGGATGCAGACATCAAAGGCTGCTTCGACAACATCAGCCACAGCTGGTTGGAACGGCACATTCCGATTGACCGGGTCGTTCTCCGACGGTGGCTCAAGGCCGGCTATATGGAACAGGGACGCCTGTTCCCGACAGAGGGAGGTACGCCGCAAGGCGGCATAATCTCACCGACGTTGGCGAACATGACCTTGGACGGCATGGAGCGGCTGCTGAAAAGCCGCTTCAAACGCCGGCACAAGATCAACTTTATCCGGTACGCGGATGATTTTGTAGTTACAGCTTCCACCAGGGAAGCGCTGGAACACGAAGTCGTTCCGTTGCTGGAAGCCTTCTTGGGCGAACGCGGTCTGCAGCTCTCGAAAGAGAAGACTCGCGTGACCCATATAACGGAAGGCTTCGACTTTCTGGGATGGAATGTCAGGCGGTTCAACAAGATTCTCCTGATAAAGCCGTCTCGGAAAAACCGGAAGGCGTTCTATCAAAAGGTCGCGGATACATTGAGACGAATGCGGACCGCCAGTCAGGATGATGTGATACGGACCCTGAACCCGATTATCCGGGGATGGGGCGAATATCACAGAAGCCAGATGGCAAAACGCACATTCGCCAAAATGGATCACAAGATCTTTCAGGCCCTGTGGCGTTGGGCCAGACGTCGGCACCCCAACAAGGGGCAACGCTGGATCCGGAAGAAATATTTCCGGGCCAGTGATAACCGTAGTTGGGTGTTTGCGTCTGACAACACGACCCTTGCACGGCTGTCGGATCTTTCGATACGACGGCATGTGAAGGTCAAAGCCGAGGCCAACCCGTACGACCCGGCGTGGGAGAGCTACTTCGAGCATGTCCTCATGAAGAAGATGGCCTCCACCCTGATGGGACGCCGAAAACTGTACTGGTTGTGGGCGCGTCAAAACGGGGTTTGTTCGTGGTGTGGTGAGAAAATCGTCAAGAAGACGGGATGGCACGTCCATCATCGGACCTGGCGGACTCACGGTGGCACCGACAAGGCGGACAACCTCGCAATGATGCATCCTAACTGCCATCGGCAGTTGCACAGCCTGGCAGGAAGGGCTGCCGGTTCTTTCTGTTGACGGAAAGAACTTCGAGGCTGCTTGAGCCCGGTGCGGGGAAACTCGCACGCCGGGTTCTTAGGGGAGGGAGGGGCCGCAAGGCCTCCTCCCTTACCCGACTGATGACGTGGGTTCGATTCCCATCACCCGCTCCACTTCTGTCCGCTTTACCCTTCAAGCGTTTTCGCGCGCGGCCGCTGTAACGGGGACACATGGTCGGTCGCGAGTCCGCCATCGTCCGCAGCCCTTGACGCAATTTCGGGTTGGTGAAACAGACGGTTGAAGGGTCTGCCATGGGCAAGTTGCTGTCACTTCCTGTCGAGAATTTCGCCGGCGAGGGTGCCGCCGGCACGCCGGTGCGTGTCGAGCTGCTGTCCGGCGACGCCCGCGAGGGGCGGCTCGGCCGCTTCGACCCCCTTCGCGGCGAACTGTCCCTGCACCATGCAGACGGTCCCGCCGAGACATTCCGCTTCGCCGATATGCGTCGGCTGTTGTTCACCACCGATCTTTCCCATGCGCTGAATGCCTTGCCGGAAGAGGCGCATGCGCCACAACCCTTGTGGCTGCGTTACCGCGATGGCCGGACACGGGAGGACACCTTTCTCGACGTGCGCATCGATCATCATGGCCTCCACCTGCTGGTCGACGCCGAGGGGCGCGTGCAGCGCGAATTCGTACCCTTTGCCACCCTGGCGCGCTACCGGGTCGGCAGCGTGTCGGGGCAGCCGGACCGCGCCGGCGGCACGCCGCCCGATGGCGTCGTGCGCAGCCGCGAGCAACTGGCGGTGGTGATGGCCTCGCGCACCCCGCTGGCCCCGATTGCCGCGGCTTCCAGTGCGGCCACCGATCCCGAGGCTCTGGCCCGGCGGCTGGCGGTGCCGCTGGTCGATCTTGCGGACTTTGACGTCGAGCCCGAGGTGCTGGCTGACATCCCGGAGAACTTTGCGCGCGAGCACCGGGTGATGCCGCTGCTGAGGATCAACGACCGCCTGATCGTGGCCATGGAGAATCCGGCGGATGCCGAGCTGCTCAGCCTGCTGCACTTCGTCAGCGGCCACAGCGTCGAGGGTTGCGTGGCAGCGCCGGAGGATCTGCAGCAGACCATCGAACGCGCCTATGGCGTCGCCGATGACGCGGAGGCGCTGGACGAGCTGGAGCTGGTGGCCCAGAAGGAAATGGAGACGCAGCCACCGGTGCACGAGGTCGAGCGCATGGGCAAGGAAAAGCCCATCGTGCGCCTGGTCCACAACATACTGGCCGAGGCCATACGCCGCGATGCTTCGGATATCCACCTGCGCCCTGCCGACGATCACGTGGCGCTGCTCTATCGTCAGGACGGCACGCTCGTTCCGGTACGCAAGTTCGCCAAGGTGCTGCTGCCGGCGGTGGTGGCGCGCATCAAGATCATCGGCCGCATGAACATCGCCGAGCGCCGCCTGCCGCAGGACGGGCGCGCGCGCATGGTCGAGGCCGGCAGGACGGTGGACATGCGCATCTCGGTGATTCCGACCGTCAGCGGCGAGAGTGTGGTCATCCGGCTGCTCAATGCCGACAATGGCCTGCGGTCCATTTCGGAACTGGGCTTCACCCTGGAGGATGCGGAGCGGTTCACCGACCTGCTGCACAGGAGCTACGGCATGCTGCTGGTCACCGGGCCCACCGGTTCGGGCAAGTCGACCACCCTGTATGCCGCGTTGCAGGAGGTAAGGAAGCAGAACGTCAACATCATTACCGTCGAGGATCCGGTCGAGTATCGTGTCCAGGGCATCGAGCAGATCCAGGTCAATACCGCGCCCGGCTTTACCTTCGCCCGCGCCCTGCGCAACATCCTGCGCCACGACCCCGATGTCATTATGGTCGGCGAGATCCGCGACCAGGAGACGGCGAAGATCGCCGTGGAGAGTGCGCTCACCGGCCATCTGGTGCTCAGCACCCTGCATACCAACGATGCCCCCACCACCGTTACCCGGCTGATCGAAATGGGCGTGGCGGCCTTCCTGGTGAAATCCAGCCTGCTCGGCGTGCTGGCACAGCGGCTGGTGCGGCTGAACTGTCCGCACTGTATCGAGCTCGAGCCGGTCGACACCAGCGTGCGCCGCTGCCTCGGAGTGGGTGAGGACGAGGTCTTCCATCGCGGCCAGGGCTGCGAGGCCTGCAACCATACCGGCTTCCACGGGCGCATGGCCGTCTACGAGCTGTTGCGGGTCACGCCGGCGATGCGTGATATCATCACTGCCGATGTCAGCGCGGACGCCATTCGCCAGCAGGCCATGCGCGACGGCATGGTGCCGCTGACGCAGAACGCGCTGCGCCTCGCGCGGGAGCAGAAGACCTCGCTGGCCGAGGTGTACCGCGTGCGGCTGGAGTGAAGCGGATCACCCCGAAACCCGCGAACCCAATAGCAGGACGACGGCGAACGTAGGATGGGCAAAGCGCAGCGTGCCCATCAAGCCTGTCAAGCGGCAACGCAGAGACCACCGAGGCACCGAGGGCGCCGAGGTGGACTGGAGGCGAGCGGGAAAAACTCCGTGCCCTCTGCGTCTCCGTGGCCTCTGTGTTCCGGATTAGCAGTGCGATGGGCACGCTGCGCTTTGCACATCCTACGCCTGGATCAGCAGCATGATGGGCACGCTGCGCTTTGCACATCCTACGGCTACTGCGCGTCTGACGATTTCGGTCGGCACAAAAAACGCCGGCACGAGGCCGGCGTCGTTGCGCAAGAATGACCCTCAGGCCTGTGCGCTGCGCATCCGTCTTGGCGGAATGAGATTGAGCCGTGCCAGGTGATCCTGAAGCTCGATGGGCGACAGCTTGCTCAGGTCCTTGGCAAGTTCGCGGATGCGTACCCCGCGCTTGCCCAGTGCGGCCAGTTCGTTGCGCAGCAGGCCCAGCGCGCGCTTCTGCGCCACCACCACCAGTTCACGGGTGCTGCCGTTGGCCAGGCGCTCGGCCTCGGCGGCGATGGTGCGCGCGAAGCGCCGGTCGAATTCATCCTCGTGCTGGTCGCGATGGTCGTCGTAGCCATGCGCGGGCGCGCCGCCGTTGCCGCGGTTGCGGCCGGACTTGATGTCGCTCCAGATCTCGTCGCCGGCCGCTTCGCGTTCCGGGTTGACCAGATCGTTGATCTCCTCGAGGTTGGGGCCGGATTCCAGTTCCGGGAACTCGACATCGGCCAGGCGGAAGAAGCGGGCCCGACCATTGTCGGCGACGATCACACAGTTACCGTTCATGTACAACCTCCTGCATGCATGGAAAGGGCCGGCCGCCGTCGCGTGCCGGCAATCGGATATCGGCTGTGAAGGGAACGCCGGGCGGCGTCCACGGGGGAAAAGAAGGGAGACGGGAACGCGTGTTCCATGTACTGTTCATAGTCCCCATACGGGCGGAATTCAAGGCCCGCCCGCAGGTCGTTGAAGTGCGGTTCAGGATTCAATAAGTTGTCACCTTTCAGGATGGCAGTGCGCCCCGGCGCCGGCCTGTACTCGAACCTGGATCGGGTCCAGACCGGCTGGCGCAGGCCACCCGGCTCAGCAGGGAGAACAGCATGAAGGCATTGCGGATCGTCGGTATCACTGTCGGGATTCTGGTCGCGCTGCTGGTGGTGGCGGCCATCGCGCTGCCGATGTTCCTCGACCCCAACGACTACAAGGACCGGATCACCGGTATGGTCAAGGACAAGACCGGTCGTGAACTGGTGATCGAGGGTGACATGGAACTCTCGGTGTTCCCCTGGCTGGGCGTCGAGATCGGTCGCGCCCGGCTGGGCAACGCACCGGGCTTTGGAGATGCGCCCTTCGCAGCAGTCGAGGAAGTCGAGGTACGCGTCAAGCTGCTGCCCCTGTTGCGTCGCGAGCTGGAGATGTCGAGGTTGCGTCTGGAGGGCATGACGCTGAACCTGGCGCGGGACGCGAAGGGGCGGAACAACTGGGACGACCTGGTGGCCCCCTCCGGGAAGACGGAAGCGAAAGCGGCCGGCGAGGCCGCACCGGGTCAGTCGCCGGCGCTGGCGGCGCTTGCCATCGGCGGTATCGATGTCGCTGATGCGCGCGTGCGCTGGGATGACCACCAGGCCCGCCAGCATTACGAGATCCGGGACCTGGATCTCACGCTCGGTGCCATCCGTCCCGGCAAGCCGGTGGACGTGAAACTGAAGGCCGAGATGGAAGGCGGCAAGCCGAAGCGCGAGGCCGAACTCGAGCTCAAGGGCGAGGTGGCGCTGTCCGATGATCTGCGGCGCATCGAAGTAAACGATCTGCGGCTGGCACTGGAAGCGGAGGGCGAGGGGCTGCCCGGCGGCAAGCTGAAGGCCGGGCTCGAGACCGGGCTGTCGGTGGATCTGGCGAAGCAGACCCTGTCCATGCCGGAACTGGAACTCGAGGCCCTCGGCCTCAAGGCCCGCGGCCGTGCCGAAGGCACGCATATCCTCGGTGAGCAGGCGCGCTTCCAGGGTAGCCTGAAGCTGGATGAGTTCGTGCCGCGGGAAGTGATCGGGCGACTCGGCCAGCCATTGCCCGAGACCAGCGACGCCACCGTGCTGGGCAAGGCCGGAGTCTCGTTCGACTTTGCGGCCACGCCGAAGTCGGTGAAGCTGAGCAAGCTGGCGCTGCGGCTGGACGACAGCAGCCTGACCGGCACCGCCGGCATCGCCGATTTCTCCAGTGGCGCCATCCGCTTCGATCTTGCGCTCGACGCCATCGATCTCGACCGCTACCTGCCGCCGCGCAAGGCAGGCGAGGTCAAGGCGCCGCCCACCCCGGCCGAGGCTGCGGCCGGCGGTGCCGCAGCCCTGCCCGTGAAAACGCTCAAGGCCCTCGATCTCGACGGCCGCCTGCGCATCGGCAGGCTCAAGGCCTACCAGCTCAACAGCACCGATGTCAGTGTCACCGTGAAGGCGCGCGACGGGCTGGTGAACGTGAGCCCGGCACAGGCGAAGCTCTACCAGGGTCGCTACCAGGGCAACATCCGTCTCGATGCCCGCGGCGCGACGCCGAGCATTTCGCTCGATGAAAAGGTGAGCGGCGTGCAGGCCGGTCCGCTGTTGCGCGATCTCGCCGGCAAGGAAGAGAAGCTGCTGGGCGTGGCCGATGTGTCGCTGAAGATCACCGGCCGGGGCGCCGACGTGCCAGCCATCCAGAAGACGCTCAACGGCACGGCCGCCTTTTCCTTCAGGGATGGCGCGGTCAAGGGCGTCAACATCGCCCGGCTCATCCGCAAGGCGAAGGCGCAGCTCAAGGGGCAGCCGCCACCGCCCGAGACCGGCCCCAACCAGACCGACTTCAGTTCCGTCACCGGCACGGCGCAGATCCGCAATGGCGTGGTCTACAACGACGACCTCGACGGCCGCTCTCCGCTGCTGCGGGTGGCCGGCAAGGGCAAGGTGGATCTGCCTGCCCAGGCGCTGGACTACCTGCTCACGGTGAAAATCGTCGAGGCCCTGGAGGGCCAGGGCGGGGCGGGGCTGGCCGACCTCAAGGGTCTTGCCATTCCGGTGCGCATCAAGGGCAGCTTCAGCGAGCCGCGCTACAACGTGGAACTCGACAAGGTACTCAAGGCCGCCGTCGAGAAGAAGGTGAAGAAAAAGGTCGAGGAGAAGATTCAGGAAAAGGTAGGCGACAAGCTGGAAGACAAGCTCAAGAACGAGCTGGGGGGCAAGCTCAAGGGGCTGTTCGGCCGATGAGGATGCCCTGGCCGGCGCTGCTGTTCTGCTTCCTGGCCCTGCCGGCGCAGGCGGCGGAGCTGTTGAACGTGCTGGTCGAACAGCGCGGCACCGTCTACCGGGTGGAGCTGGATGCCCGCTTTGCCGCGCCTGCGGGGCGGCTGCGCACGCTGCTCACCGACTACCCGCACCTCGATCGCATCAATCCCTCCATCCACACCAGCGAGGTGCTGGCCGGTGCGGGGCCGGGGCGGGACCGGGTGCGCACGGTAGCGAAGGTCTGTGTCGCCATCTTCTGCAAGGAGATCGAGCAGGTTCAGGACCTGGAGGTGGCGCCTGACGGCAGCATCAACGCCACGGTGCGCCCGAAGCAGTCCGATTTCCGCTACGGCTTCGCGCGCTGGCGTTTCGAGGAGGACGCCGCCGGAACCCGCATGCGCTTCGTCAGCGAGATCGAGCCCGCCTTCTGGGTCCCGCCTCTCATCGGTCCCTGGTTGATCCAGCGGGCGCTGCGGGCGGAGGCGCTGGAGAGCATCCACAATCTGGAGCGCCTGGCCGGTAAGCCATGACAGACGACTTCGCGGACCGGGTTCTGGCCTGGTATGACATCCATGGCCGTCACGATCTGCCCTGGCAGCAGCAAGCCACCCCCTATCGGGTCTGGGTCTCCGAGATCATGCTGCAACAGACCCAGGTCGCGACCGTCATCGACTACTATCGACGCTTCATGGCGCGCTTTCCCGAACTGTCCACACTGGCCGAGGCCGATCTCGACGAGGTGCTGCATCTCTGGTCGGGCCTGGGCTACTATGCCCGAGCCCGCAACCTGCACAGGGCGGCCATGGTCATCCGCGACCGCCATGGCGGGCGTTTCCCCGAGGATTTCGAGGCAGTCGCGGCCCTGCCCGGGGTCGGCCGCTCCACAGCTGGCGCCATCCTCGCGCTGGCCTGCGGGCAACGCCATGCCATTCTCGACGGCAACGTGAAGCGGGTGCTGGCGCGCTTTCACGGCATCGACGGCTGGCCCGGGCAGGCCGCCGTGCAGCGCCGCCTGTGGGAACTGGCGGAGGCGCATACGCCCCGGCGGCGCGTTGCCGACTATACCCAGGCGATGATGGATCTGGGCGCGACCCTGTGCACCCGCGCCCGGCCGGACTGCGGGCGCTGTCCCCTTGCCGCGGACTGTCGCGCCCGCGCCGAGGGCCGGCAGGGCGAACTGCCCGCGCCGCGACCCAGGCGCGAACGGCCGCTGCGCCGTGCGCGGCTGCTGATCGCCCACGACGGGCAAGGGCGCGTGCTTCTGGAGCGTCGCCCTCCCGCGGGCATCTGGGGCGGGCTCTGGTGCCTGCCCGAGGTACCGGAGGGTGAAGCGCCGGTCGACTGGGCGGCACGCGAGCTGGGCGTGCGCATCGCCGAGCCGGAGTCCTGGCCCGCGCTGCGCCACGGCTTCACCCATTTCGTGCTCGACATCGGCCCGCTCGCCGCCCGGGTGCTGGAAAACCCGGCGGACCGCGTGTTGGAAGGCGGTGCGCGCGTCTGGTATAACTGCCGCTCCCCCGATCAGCGCGGCCTGGCCGCCCCCGTGGCCCGGCTGCTCGAAACCCTGCAGGCCCGACAATCAGGAGAGCAAGATGACGCGGATGGTGCAATGCGTGAAGCTGGGCACGGAGGCTGAAGGTCTCGACCGCCCCCCCTATCCCGGGGAGCTGGGCAAGCGGATCTTCGAGAACGTGTCGAAAGAGGCCTGGCAGCAGTGGCTGCGCCAGCAGACCATCCTTATCAACGAATACCGCCTCTCGCCGATCGAGCCCAAGGCCCGCAAGTTCCTCGAGGAACAGATGGAGAAATTCTTTTTCGGCGAGGGCGCTGACACCCCCGAGCAGTTCACGCCCCCGGGCCAGTAACCGCGCCTTGACGGGACCCCGCCGGGCCGGTTTAATACGCCCTTTCCGACGACGGCCAGGTAGCTCAGTTGGTAGAGCAGGGGACTGAAAATCCCCGTGTCGGCAGTTCGATTCTGTCCCTGGCCACCAATCTCAAGCGGCGATATTTTCGACCTTTTCTCAGATTGCTCCGTGGCATTCAGCGTGTTTCCTCCAGATTGGAAACCGTCCCCAACATACGTCGGCGCAATCTTGCCAATTTTTGCCAAAGCCGCTAGAGTTTGTCCGCATGGGCACGATGAATATTTCCCTCCCCGAAGGACTCAAGGCCTTCGTCGACGAGCAGGTGGCCAGCCGCGGTTACGGCACCGTCAGTGAGTATGTGCGCGAGCTGATCCGCAAGGATCAGGAGCGAACCCGGCTGCGCAACCTGCTGCTCGACGGGGCGGCTTCTACCCCTGCCGGTGTCGCCGATGCCGCCTATTTCGAAGGCCTGCGCGACCACCTCCGGCGTCACGCCGGCAAGTGAGCGTCAAGCCCGTCGTCCGGCGCGCCCGCGCGGACCAGGATCTTATAGAGGCCGTGGCGCATTACCTGCAGGAGGCCGGCGACCGGGTCGCGTTGCGCTTTGTCGATGCCGTCGAAAAGGCCTTCCGGCATATCGCCCGTCATCCCGAAAGTGGTTCCCCCCGCTATGCGCTCGAACTCGAACTGCCCGGCATCCGTTGCTGGCCGGTGAGACATTTCCCCTACCTGGTCTTCTATGTCGAGCGGGAAGATCATATCGATGTCTGGCGGGTACTGCAGGGTCAGCGGGACATTCCCCCATGGTTGAGTGATGACCCTGATGAAAAACGTCAGGGACGTTGAACCGTATCCTGACAGTCGTCCAGTGATATAGATCACGACAAGCCCGGAGGCGCTTGCCTATACCCATTATGGGTACTACGCTGCCCGCCATCCAGTGGAGATAGGCATCGGGGACCGTCATGGCGTGGGCCAGGATGCGCCCGAACTATCAATTTGATAATTGATGATAGTTTGGTGATAGGTCGCCAATTTATCAAATAGATACCAACTGATAGTTTGCTGATACTTGGTGGTGTTTCTCCGCCGGGTTGGAATGTTTCGCCGTTGGTCGGGGGTGCTTCCGGGAGGATGAAACGGGTGGGGCCTTATCGCACCCACCGTCACGCTGTTGGCGGTGTTCAAGGTCGTGCGCCGGAAACGCGGCGAGCATGCGGTCATTCAGGTCATTGTCCCGATGAAACTGGGCCGGCGCCCCCATCCCCCGCTTTTGTGCGCCCCGCTTCTGGTACACAATAGGCCGCACAGGCAGACCGTGGGGCCGTAGCTCAGCTGGGAGAGCGTCGCGTTCGCAATGCGAAGGTCGGGAGTTCGATCCTCCTCGGCTCCACCATTTCTCCGCCCGCCGGTTCCGGCGGGTGTCCGTTCATTCTTTCGGATGTCTGCCGCGCCCCATCAGCGCCGCGCGCTGTTCCGAGGCCAGGTAACTCATCCGCGACAGGTAGCCGATGCGGTCCAGCAGCTCGTGCACCGCGCCGAGCAGCAGCGCCAGCAGGGCGATGATCACCAGCAGGGCGCCGGCGAGAAACTGGCCGATCACCGTGGCCACGCCCAGCAGCAGGGCCAGTGGCAACAGCACCCGCCAGTAGATGCGCCGCTGGCGGTACTGGCGCTGTTCGAAGGGGTGGAGGCTGGCGTCGGTCGGGCCCGGGGCTTCTTCGTTCATGGCGGCTCCCCTGGTTGAATCGGATGGCCGCCAGTCTCGAACGGCCGGGGCGGATTTGCAAATCCGCCCCGGCCGCGCCCGAATTCGGAAGCGGCAGGCGGGTGATCGTCCCTGACACCGGTTGCCTGCCGGCCGCGTGGCATCCCTGTCTCGCGGCGACGCCAGTATCCGTGAACCGCCATTGGGGATCTGTCCGGCATCCCTGCCCGGGCTTGTAAGCATTCCCCGACCGCGGGTGTCGGAAACCGCCCGCCGGGGCCGGCAGGTAGCTCGGGTGAAGCGCAGCGTATCCTGGGGAAGGAGGGCATGTCCCCGGATTCTGGCCTGCGGCTTCCTTCCAGGCTACACGTCGCCTCACTCCTCACCCCCGCGCCATTCCCGTATCATCCCCGGAAAAACCACCGGAGATGCCCATGGGGAACCAGCAACATCGCATTGCCGAGCTGATGACTGCGAGCGGTGTCGGCTTCGGCACCAGCGGCGCGCGCGGGCGCGTCGTCGACATGACGCCCGGGGTCTGCTTTGCCTACACCCGCGCCTTTCTCGACCACATGCGCGATGCCTTCGGCTGGAAGGCGGGCGAGGCGGTGGCCATCGCCGGCGACCTGCGGCCGAGCACGCCCGGCATCATGGCGGCGGTCGCCTGCGCGGTGCGCGACGCCGGCGGCGAGCCGGTCAACTGCGGTTTCATCCCGTCCCCCGCCGTGGCCCTGTACGGCATCGAGCAGGGCATCCCCGCCATCATGGTCACCGGCAGCCACATCCCGGACGACCGCAACGGCATCAAGTTCAACCGCCCCGACGGCGAGATCCTCAAGGACGACGAGGCCGCCATCCGCGAGCGCACCGTCACCGTGCCCGAACTGGCGCCGGAGGCCCTCGCCACCTGCCTGCCCGAGGCGGACGACGCCGCGCGCGCGGCCTACGTCCGCCGCTATGTGCGCTTCTTCGGTGCCGGCGCCCTGGCCGGGCAGAAGGTCGGTGTGTACGAGCACTCCGGCGTCGCCCGCGACCTGCTGGCCGAGATCCTGGGGGCGCTGGGCGCCGAGGTCGTGCGGCTGGCGCGCTCCGAGACCTTCATCCCGGTCGACACCGAGGCCATCCGCCCCGAGGACGTGCGCCTGGCGCGAGACTGGGCGGCGGAACAGGGCCTGGACGCCATCGTCTCCACCGACGGCGACGCCGACCGCCCGCTGATCAGCGATGAGCAGGGGCACTGGCTGCGGGGCGATGTCGCCGGCATCCTCTGCGCGCGCTTCCTTGGCGTGCAGCGGGTGGTCACGCCGGTCAGCAGCAACAGTGCCATCGAGCGCTGCGGCGGGTTCGAGGAGGTGCTGCGCACCCGCATCGGCTCGCCCTTCGTCATCGCCGGCATGCAGCAGGCGCTGGCGCGCGGTGGCGGGGTGGCCGGCTACGAGGCCAACGGCGGCTTCCTGCTGGCCACGCCGGTCACCCGCAACGGCCGCACCCTGGCGCCGCTGCCCACCCGCGACGCGGTGATCGTCATCCTCGCCCTGCTGGTGATGGCCGCCGAGCGCGGCGAGCCGATCTCGGCGCTGGTCGCCGACCTGCCGCCGCGCTTCACCGCCAGCGACCGGCTCAAGGATTTTCCCACCGAGCGCTCGCGCGAGATCATCGCCGGCCTGATGACGCCCGACGGCCAGGCCGACGCCGGCGCGGTGGAAGCGCTGTTCGGCGACCTCGCCGGCCGGCTGGTCGAGGCCGACGCCACCGACGGCCTCCGCCTCACCTTCGACTCCGGCGAGATCATCCACCTGCGCCCTTCCGGAAACGCCCCCGAGTTCCGCTGCTACAACGAGGCCGACACGCCCGAGCGCGCGGCTGCGCTCAACGCCGCCTGCATGGAACGGCTGGCGGGGTTGCGGTGAGGGTGTGTGAGGCGTGAGGCGACGGGTGGCCTGGATGCAGGCCGGAATCCGGGGCATGCCGCCTGGTCACCGGGTTGCACTGCGCGCCACCCGGGCTGCTCGCCTAGGCTGCCGACAATTTCTTCACCTTCAACCGGCCGCGTTTCTTCTCCGCTTCCCACAGGTCGAACAGGGCCTGCTGGTTCAGCCAGCTTTCCGCCGAGGTGTCGAAGGCGATCGATAGCCGTACGGCCATCTCCGGGCTGATCCCGGCACGTCCGTTGAGGATGGCCGACAGCGTTTTCCGGCTGACACCCAATGCCCGCGCGGTTTCGGTTACCGTCAGCCCAAGAGGCTCCAGGCAGAGCGTTCTCAGGACTTCTCCCGGATGAGGGGGGTTGTGCATCTTCATTGCCATACCTCAGTGGTAATCCTCATAGTCGACTTCCAGTGCATCGGGTCCTTCGAACCGGAAGGTGATGCGCCAGTTGCCGCTTACCGAGACGGCCCAGTAGCCACGCCGGTTCCCGGTCAGGACATGCAGGCGAAGTCCCGGCAGATCCATGTCCCTGGGGGCGGTTGCGGCATGCAGGCGACCCAGAATGACCCGAAGACGCGCAGCATGGGCCGGGCGAATCCCGCTGCGCGAGCCGGTCAGGAAGAATCGCTCCAGTCCCTTGTGTCGAAACGACCTGATCACGGCCCAAGCGTAACCCTCATGGTTACATTCGACAAGCCTTTCCCGTCCGCTCGCCGTGCCAGGGCGGCAGGCCGGAATCCGGGGTATGCCGCCTGTTCCCCGGGTTGCGCTGCGCTTCACCCGGGCTGCTTAGGCCCCAACTGTCTGAAAAACCTTACACTCCTGTCTCGATAAGCAAATGTATTTTCTCAAGAATCCGAAAATGTCGCCGTTTTCCTACAAATTCGGCCTTTACCTTGGGGAAAGCCGCGCCTAGTATGGAATGCCGCCTTCGGGCGGGGGAGCCGCCAACGACAACAAAACCCGGCGCTCTTCCGGCCAGCGCTGCGCCCCGTGGCCTGACAAAACAACAACCTTGCAGTACTGAAGTTAGGGTGGAATATGGAGTTCTTCATTCCGCCGCATGGCGGCGCACTCGTTGACCTGCGTGTCGACGAGGACCGGGCCGAGGCCCTCAAGTCGGAATCAAAGGGATTTCCGTCCCTGACCCTGTCCCAGCGCCAGGTCTGCGACCTGGAGCTGCTGATGAACGGCGGGCTGTCGCCGCTTTCCGGCTTCATGGGCCAGGCCGACTACGAATCTGTCGTCGAGCGCATGCAGCTCGCCGACGGCACCCTCTGGCCCATCCCGATCGTCCTCGATGTTGCTGCCAACTTCGCCGAAAAGCTGGAAAAGGGCAGTAAGGTTGCGCTGCGCGACGGCGAGGGCTTCATGCCCGCCGTGCTCACGGTGGAAGACATCTGGCAGCCGGACAAGCGCCGCGAGGCCGAGGCCGTGTACGGCACCACCTCCGATGCCCACCCCGGCGTGCGCTACCTCTACGAGCAGGTCGGCGATACCTATATAAGCGGGACCCTCGAGGGCATCCAGGCCCTCATCCACTACGATTTCGAAAGCCTCTGGGACAGCCCCGCCGACCTGCGCGCCCTGTTCCGCAAGCTCGGCTGGCGCCGGGTGCTGGCCTTCCAGACCAGCAAACCCATGCACCGCCTGCAGCGCGACATCACCCTGCAGGCCGCCAAGGAGATCGGCGGGCACATCCTGCTGCACCCGACCGTGGGCATGACCAAGCCCGGCGACCTGCAGTACTACGCCCGGGTGCACTGCTACCAGGCCATCCGCAAGCACTTCCCCCACAACCTCGCGCTGCTGTCGCTGCTGCCGCTGGCCATGCGCATGGCCGGCCCGCGCGAGGCGCTCTGGCACGGCATCGTGCACCAGAACTTCGGCTGCTCGCACTTCCTCGTCGGCCCCGACCACGCCTCGCCGCCCGCCACCAACGGCAATGGGGCCGCCCAGGCCTTCTACCCGGCCCACGCCGCACAGGCACTGGTCGGCGAGCACCAGGACCGGCTCGGCATCGAGATGGTCCCGGTGGAAGAACACCGCTACGTGCCGCGCCGCGGCCGCTACCTGCCGCTGAGCCAGATCGAGCGCGACGGCGAGGAGGCGGTCAGCCTGTCCGAGGCCGAACTCAAGGAGCGGCTGTCGCACAACATCGAGGTGCCGGACTGGTTCAGCTTCCCCGAGGTCATCGAGCATCTCAAGCGCGTGTGTCCGCCGCGCAGCCGCCAGGGCCTGACCCTGTTCTTCACCGGCCTGTCCGGCGCTGGCAAGTCCACGCTCGCCAAGATCATCTACGCCAAGCTGGTCGAGGCCGGCGGCCGCCCCGTCACCCTGCTCGACGGCGACATCGTCCGCCTGCATCTCTCCAGCGAGCTGGGCTTCTCCAAGGAACACCGCAACCTCAACGTGCGCCGCATCGGCTTCGTCGCCAGCGAGATCACCAAGAACGGCGGCATCGCCATCTGCGCCCCCATCGCCCCCTACACCGCCATGCGCCGCGCCGTGCGCGAGATGATCGAGGAACACGGCGCCTTCATCGAGATCCACGTCGCCACCCCGCTGGAAACCTGCGAGGCCCGCGACCGCAAGGGCCTGTACGCCAAGGCCCGGCAGGGGCTGATCCCCGAGTTCACCGGCATCAGCGACCCCTACGAGGAGCCGGAGAACCCGGAGCTGCGGGTGGATACCACGGGACTCTCGCCGATGGAGGCGGCGCAGGAGATTTATCTTTATTTGTTGAGGGAGGGGTATCTGGACGCGTCGGGCCCTGATGTCTGAGTTTCCTGCTATGGGGCGTTTATCCATTGAGCCATTGGCAGCATCCGAAGTCGGTTCTATGTCAGACTATCCCAGATTCGCGATTGTTGACTGCCTAGTGAACAGAATGGATATGCCTCGAGCCCTCAATGCAGTAGAAAATCGTTTGAGGCAAGGTGGCGGTGGTTATATCTGCTTTTCCAATGTGCATACGGTTGTAACGTCTAGGAATGACCCGGATCTGCGTGCTGCAACCAATAACTCGTTTCTGTCTCTGCCAGATGGTCGTCCGCTTTCGTTGTACGCGAGACTGTGTGGTTATCAAGATGTCGCGCAGGTGGCTGGGCCAGATTTTATGGAGCACTGTTTGGCTGCGCTGCCTGGGGCACGCCACTTCTTTCTGGGGGCGACGGAAAATACACTGGCCCGGCTGCGGGCGACTATCGAAGGGCGTCATCCCGATGCCGTGATCGTAGGTATGTACTCGCCGCCATTCAGGCCCATGACCGACGACGAGCATGCCACCATTGTCGATATGATCAGGGCGGCTTCCCCCGATTTCATTTGGGTTGGCCTGGGTGCACCAAAACAGGAAAAATGGATGGCCAACAACTGGGAGGAGTTTAAGCCTTCAATACTTATGGGTGTTGGTGCCGCGTTCGATTTTCATGCCGGTACCGTGAAAAGATGCCCTCCATGGATGAGGTCTGTGAGTCTTGAGTGGCTATATCGTTTGTGTAGAGAGCCTAGGCGCCTATGGAAGCGCTATTTGGTTACGAACTCGCTGTTTTTGTGGTACGTAGCTTCCGATGCACTAAGGGGGTTGGCGCGTCGTAAGCGTTGTCCGTGAGCGGCTGGTCATGTCCATTGTTACTGAAATAAAAAGGAATCGGCGAGGCCAAGCCGCGTGCGATGGGGAGAATAGGTCGGCTGCGCTTCCTGTTTTGTACTCTATTCTTGCTCGTTTGTCTGACCGGGGGGTTCCGCATGTTGTGATTCATGGCAGGGATGCTCTGCATGGTGGAAGGGTAAGTGATATAGACCTGGCATTTGATAAGGATCCCAGGAAGGTGTTGCTTCCCCTGCTTCGCGACATGCAAGCGGAAGGTTTGCTGACCATCATCCAGATTCTGCATTACGATATTCCGGCGTGCTACTACTTCGTTCTGGCAATAGACACGCCGAACGGCACTGGGTACCTCCATCTCGACTGCCTGCATGACAAGTATGGGTTAAATCGCTATCTAATACCGTCCACAATGTTTCTGTATGGTCGCCGGGAATTAGATGATGTGTATGTGCCAATGCCGGAAGTTGAGGCGGCCTATCTACTTGTGAAAAAAACAAAGAAAGGCACTCTGACCACTGAAAGTGTCAGTTACATAAAGCAGCTCGCAGATACCAGTTCCATTCTTGCTCTGTGCGAGACTGTCGCAGGTGCGAGGTTCCGGGAAGCTGTCTCCGATCTGCTTCAGAGTGATGGTGATTCTGCTCGGTTTGCGGCGGCCCGTGCACAGATGATGTCCTCTTTGCGTCGGGCAGGATGGCGTCACCCGCTCCTTGGGTCGTGTCGGCTTTTTCTGACGGGTATCCGCGTTCTTGGGCGTCTTGTCAAGCCAACCGGGATATTTGTTGTTCTGCTGGGGCCGGATGGGAGCGGGAAGTCGACCATTGCGAGTCATGTGTTGAGCAATATTGGGGGCGGATTCAGGAGGGTGCGCCATTTTCACTGGAGGCCGGGGCTGCTACCGAGGCTGGGCAGGCCTCGGGCCGCTAGGCATGAAACAGGCCAGGCTCAGAGTGAAGCGCCCTCTCTTAAGTATAAATACGGAACCTTGATTTCCCTCCTCCGATACGGCTACTACCTCCTGGACTTTGTGATCGGCGGAGTGCTTATTGCATTCCTCAAACGGCAAACCGCTGTCATTCTGGCCGAGCGATACTATTACGACTATTTCGTCCATCCTGCTCGCTATGCATTCAGGTTGCCGGATTGGCTGTTCCGGCTTGGACTAAGTGTGGTTCCCAAGCCGGATCTTGTTGTTCTGCTCGATAATGATCCCGAAGTAATATGGCGACGCAAGAAGGAACTGCCCATCGAGGAGGTGCGACGGCAAATAGCTCAATACCGACGCATAGTCTCTGGCACATCGGTCGGTTATGTTGTCAAGACGGAAGACTCAGCTAGTGTCTGTGCTGACCATGTCGTGCAAAGTATTCTGGCTGCCACAGCAAAACGTAATGTAGACTGACCAATGGATCAGACAGGAACCAGCCGGAGATTCGCCGCGGTACCGAACAAAGCGAATGCTAGAGTCTATGTCCCGTTTGAAGAAGGGCGTGATCTAGCGCAAGATCTGCGGATGTACGAGCCCGGAGGGTATCCGGGCAAGCTATTCAAGGTGGCCATGGTGATTGCGCCACGGCCGTTCCAGAAGTACCTCTTGAGTCGTAGTATTGTCGGCGAGGACCTTTCAGCAAGGCTCTCCCGCATATCCAGAATAATTGGCGAAATCCTGCCGCCGGAGCACGAACTGGGTTCAGTATACCAGGGTACTCCGGGGCCGCGAGAGAAGCTTACCATCCAGGTTTCCGACAAGGGGCGAATCATTGGCTACGTGAAAATTGCCGAGCGCCCCGAAGCGGCCGCCTTGATTAAAACGGAACGCCGGGTTCTCCGGGAGCTGGCCCAGCAATCTCTTCAGCGGGCGATCGTACCTAGTGTGGCAGAATATCGTGATGACGAGAATCTGACCTGGCTGTATCAGCTTGTTCCTCAGGCCGTCACGCCCGAGCTGTCTCCCCGTCCCCTTGATATCATTGGCTTGGTTGAGGAGCTGTCACAACGGCACCGCAAAAGGTGTGAGGCTGACCAGGCTCTGGTGTCACGTTGGCCGGCATACTACACCCAAGAGGAAAAGGCCCTCTTTTCCGGGGTTAGAGAGGCAGTGGAAAGGTGGAGTGGGCCAGAAGGTGTGCTCACTCATTTCGGTCATGGAGATTTCGCGCCTTGGAACATACGGCGGGTGGGGGATGGGAGACTGTATGTCTATGACTGGGAATACGGATCCCCTGAGCTGCCCGCGCTCTTCGATTTTTATCACTTTGTGGTTGCTCCCCTGCTCCTCGTGGAAAAACAGGAGCCTGCTGCTGTTGCGGCTGCACTTCTCCGGGAAAACGGTTCTCTGCACTATCTGGCAGCGCGAGCGGCTGCTGTATGCGGGGTCGATGTCGCGCAGTTGCCGTTATATCTTTCTATCTATCTGTGGGGGATGATAGACCGAGGTGTTGTGGTTGATGAGAAGTCGGGCATTCGTCTTGAGACGCAGTTGGCCAGAATCTCATCCTTCAGAAGGATGTTGCAGTATATTTTGGCAGGCTATATAGGAAATAACGGGACGAATGTGCTTGTCTCCGCCTATGCCTGCGAGCCGAATCGTGGGTCTGAGCCTGGGGTGGGCTGGAATATGGTGCGTACCATCACTAGCGCCAGCCGCGCACTGGTAGTGACGAGGAAGCGTAATCAGCCAGTAATCGAGGCCTATATCCGGGATCATCCAATTAAAAACGCATACTTCTTGTATGTGGACCTTCCTCGATGGCTTACTTTCTGGAAGCGGGGATCCCGGGGTATTCGGACCTACTACTACCTATGGCAGTTCGCGGCGCTTGTCGCCAGCCTTCGCGCGCGTCAGGCATTTGAGTGGCGGCTTGCACATCATGTTACCTTTGTCAATGACTGGCTGTTTACATTCCTTTGCTTGCTGCCAGGAAAATTTGTTTGGGGTCCTATTGGAGCTCATCCGAGGATTCCTCCCGGTCTTGCCCGTGGGGGGCTCCAAGCGGCAAAGGATATCGCGCGCGTCAGCTTCCAGGCCGTGATGCGCTATCTGGACCCGTTGTACTGGTTGTCGGCTTATCGATGTGCCCTGGTAATAGGGGTCTCGGAAGAAGTCTTTAGGCGGGGACCGCTTCGCTGGGTAAGCGCAGCACGGAAACGTGTGCATACGGCGATAGGGCTGGAGGAGGAGTTTCTTGAGCGCTATGGTCGGGATAAAACTCGGCGTATGCATTCAGGAAAAAGCCTGGATATCGTTGCCGCTGGCCGCCTCATTCCGGTAAAGGGGTTTCATCTAGCAGTCGAAGGTTTCGCTAAGTATCTCGATCGGGGTGGGCAAGGACACCTCGAAATAATCGGTCGAGGCAGAGAAGGCGTCCATCTTGTCCGGCTCGCAGAATCATTGGGAGTGGCACAGGAAGTTAGGTTTACGGAGTGGATGGATCGTGACGCGGTAATAGAGCGATTGTCGTCCGCGGATGTCTTTCTGTACCCCAGTTTCGAGTCTGGAGGAATAGTGATCCTTGAGGCAATGGGGCTTGGTCTTCCTGTGATAACGTCCTGTGTCGGTGGCCCCGGGGAATTTGTCGCAGAGGGCTGTGGTGTATCGATCTCGCCATGCAATCGAGAAAAATTTACAGACTTGATAGCCGAGGCTCTATTACGCCTGTCTCGTAACGTGGAATTGCGGGTTGCTATGGGAAGCAATGCTCGAGAGCGCGTCAGGGAATGCTATCTCTGGGAAGGGCGTGGGGAAATCGTGGAGCAGTGGTATTCAGGTATCAAGTAGACCGCACATGTCTGGGTCACAAAAAAACGGGACGGTTCTTCTCGCCTGGGTGGCGATGTTTCTCAATATTCTCAACTGGCGGCTCAGGGACGTCGTTGCGGGGCAGTCAGTTGGCGATATATGGGATATATACAGGGTGGGTTTGGCATTTGTCGCTGGCGTGATAGCGGTCATGACGATTCTGAAAAACAGCGGCCGGCTGGCATATGCGTTGAAAGCGCCAATGCTGCTGCTGCTTCTCTACGGCGCAGTAGCCTTGTTATCGTCGGTGCTGGTAATCGCAAATGTGTCGTTCTACTCGATGTGGAAGGCGATCGAGCTGATTACCGTCACAGTAGTCTGCGTGGCAATGCTGGCGCATCCGAACCGGGTGCCAGTGGCTGATAAAGCGCTCAAATATATCATCTGGATATTAGGTGGAATGCTATGCCTATACTTGATCGAAGCAGCGATCTGGCCGAGCGAGGCGTTTACGAAGTCCCGTGGCGTCATCCCCTACATCATGCGCGGTGTGATGCCTATAACGCAGCAGAATGCGCTGGCCTTTTACAGTGCGGTGGTCGCTCTGTTCTGCGTGATTTCGCTTTATGACAAAACGCTGGCAAAATCCAGGAAATTAATTTACATGGCCTTGTTCGTAGTGGCGCTGATTGAGCTAATTCTCGCGCAATCACGAACCTCCTTTGTTGGATTCTTCATTGCAGTGCTCGTGTTCCTGTTCGTAGCAAGGGAGTTTCGTCATCTAGCAATACTTTCCTTTATCGCCTTTTTGGGGCTAATGGTATGGGGTGCGTCCGGGTTGTTGCTCGAGTATCTGATGAGGGGCCAGGAAGAGGAGCTGGTCTATTCCCTGTCTGGGCGCACCATCGGCTGGGCGAGGGCGCTGGAACTATTTAAGGACTCACCAATATTGGGGCATGGGTTTGTTGCGGCAGCTCGAACCGATATTCTGGGTTCTATCCACAGCGGTGGTATGTCTACGCTCCACGGTGCCTTCTTTGATGTCATTGTGGGTGTTGGGCTGGCAGGCCTGATTCCCTGGGCGGGCGCCATCTTGTGGGTCGTTGTGCGGATGGTCCGCATTGGGCGGTACGCGGAGGTTCTCAGGAACGATGAACTTAGATGGAAACATGCGTCAATGATGGCTCTGCTCACTCTGATCATGGTTCGATCGACTACAAGCTCAGGTTTGGCTATCCATGACCATACCTACATGTTGTTTCTATGCGTGTTGATGTACGCTGTTACGATCAGTTCGAGAATTGCAGAACACGAGGGGCGAGCAGCTGAGGTCGGTTTAGGGGATGCTGGTCAGGAGTTAGGTGTTCGCCGGCGGGTGCTGTGGGCAAAGTCCAATGCGAATTCTACAGATTCACAACTATTATCAACAAGAAGGCGGTGAGGATGCCGTCTTGGCGAATGAAAAAGCGTTGCTGGAAGAAGCAGGGCACGAAGTGATTCAGCATTTGTGCCACAACGACGAGATTCAGTCCACGTATGCCAAAGTACGGTCGGCGCTTGAAATTGCCTACTCGGCTAGGCAACGGAAACGACTTAGCAGGCTGCTGCATGATGTTCGTCCGGATATCGTGCATGTGCACAATTTCTTTCCCCTGTTTACTCCCTCGATCTTCGATGCTTGCCGTCAGGCTGCGCTGCCTTCGGTAATGACGCTTCACAACTATCGTCTCATATGCCCGGGGGCGCTGCTAATGCGAGATGGTCACATCTGCGAAGACTGTCTTCAGGGTTCGGCCTATCGTGCGATTCGGCATCGCTGTTACAGAGAATCCATGGCCGGAACCTTTGCTGTCTCTCGCATGGTCGAATACCACAGGAGGCGGCACACATGGCGTGATAAGGTTAGTGCATTCATCGCGCTCACCCGTTTTGCGAGAACAAAATATATCCAGGGTGGCTTGCCTGCCAACCGAATCCACGTCAAGCCGAATTTTATCCGTCCCCCGGCAGCACCTGACGGTAAGTGTGAGGGTAAGAGGCGTGGGGTTCTGTACGTGGGCAGGCTCAGCCATGAAAAGGGACTGACGACGTTGCTGGAAGCCTGGAAGGATATGAGCGCTCCATTGCGCATTGCCGGAGATGGGCCGTTGAAAGAGATTGTTTCCGCGTGCGCATCACCGCAAGTGGAATATCTTGGCGTGCTGACCCGGACGGAGGTATCGCGGGAGATGCGCAGGGCGTCGGCGTTGGTCATGCCATCAGAATGGTACGAAGGTTTTCCAATGGTGTTGGTGGAGGCTATGGCGCATGGTTTGCCAGTAATCGGGTCAAATATCGGTGCTATGGCGGAAGTGATTCAGGATGGTGTGACAGGCCTGCATTTCGAGGTAGGCGACGTCCAGTCTCTACGGGACGCTGTTTCTCGTCTGCTGAACGACGAATCGGTATTGAGGAAAATGTCGGAGGCGTCGGTCCGCGAATACCGGATGAAGTACAGTCCGGAAGTCAATCTCGATCAGCTCATGGGGATATACGAAAGCGCGCGGCAGGCCTCATGATCCGTGCCAGCAGGTTATGGTTGATGGCGGCGGCCTTTCTGGTAGCTGGGAGGGGTGCAGTGGGCGCCGACAGGAATATTGCCCCCGAGGCGGAAATCTCTGCCCGTCCCTACATAGGGGCGACCCTGGCATACCTGGCCGACGGCAAGGCCGCAGATACACCCGACAACACATTGGTCATGGCAGCTCCCTTGGCGCCAAGGCTCGACGGCGGCGTGCCGCTGTGGCTGACCTTTTCCTTCGGTCGCACAGTGCCGGTATCGGGGATACGTATCTATCAGAACCGCTATCGTAATGGCCGTACCCCGGCCCGCCATTATGTCTTCGAGGCCGATACGAACGGAGATGGTGACTACGATGCCATTCTGGTCGAGGAGACGAAGGGCGAGGGGGGGCAGTGGTTCGACTATCGGTTGCGCGACGCGCGAGGTGTGACAGGAATAAGATTTCGGACCCTCGGATGGGGGAAGGGCCGCAAAGGCCCCAATTATGGTGTGCCGGCGGTTGCGGAAATCGAAATCCTGACCCCTCTCGAACGATCGGGGAAACGCGAGGCAAACAGGGAGATTTCGGGTGTCGAAGTTCGGGCCCACCCAGTGGGTTCATTGAGTGAGAGGCTGAAGGGTTTGAAGGAACCCCCATGGCTGGAGCAGTTCCCTCGGGGGTTGTTCACCACCATGTGGCGCTTTTGGACGCCGGCCCGCAATTACGATCGACGCCGCGTGGACGATCTGCTGGCGTCTATCCGCCGCCTGGGTGCCAACAGGCTGTGGCTTTATCCAGAGGCGACAGGCCGGATTGGGCGGTTTGAAAACGTCGATTTTCCAGAGGATGACTTCGCGCGTCATTATACGAAGCGCCGCAAGGAAAAAGAGCGCCAGTGGGCGGGGCGGGGCCTGTACCGCCTTTACCCGTTTCCAAGCCAGGTGGTGCCGGGTTATCGGGAAAATGTGCTGGCCCGTCTGACAGATGCCGCTCATCGGCACAATCTCGGCGTGATCGTCAATCAGCGGCTTTTGCCCTATGGTCTCCAGGGGTGGGATTTTCCGCGCGTTTATCGCCCGGAGGAATATCCCTGTCCTCTGAGTGCAACCGTTGTCCGGAAAACAGCCGTCCAACTGGTTCGGGAGCTTATGCAGGCCGGTGCGGACGGGGTTGCGCTGGGTGGGGATGAGTTCTTTTTCCATGGGCATTCGGGGCGCCATGAGCAACTATCGCCCTATTGCCGTACGGAGCAGGCCAAGCGCTCCGGGGCCTGTGTTCCGACCTGCGAGACATTATTCAGGGAGGCGTACGGCATGGAGATTCCGGCAGAACCCGGGAAAGCGGGCGAGGCGGCTTTTGCGTGGCAATTGTTTCAGTATGAAAGATTGGCGGAATTGTTCGGCGTTCTGGCCGAGGAGGTCCGGCGACACGGCGGCATTGTCACCAGCCTGTTCCGCCCCGGCGAGGTCAAGAGAATGGCCTACGGCGTCGCATACGACATCATGGGGCTCCAAGCCGGTATCGATGAAATGGGGTCGGACCCGCTATGGACCAACGACAACTTCAATGGCCACTATTACATCGCAAACGAAACCAAGAAACTGATGGCCGCGAGCCCGAAGCATGCAGCCGTGGTGACGCTGCAGACCACACCCTATTACGACAAGCGTGACTATCAGCGTCCGGTCATGGTGTATGGAAGCGCGATCTCAGCGCTCATGCATGGTGCGAAGGGAATCAACTACTACAAGGAGGAATACTTGACCGGGCACGATGCCGCCGGTGCGGCCCGGTGGGTTGCCAAGGTCTTTTCCTTGATCCGCTATCTGGAACAAGAAGGCCTGACGGCATTCGACCCGCCGCGGAATATCGTGCTCCTGTATTCAAGATCGAGCGAGGACTGGTGGAGAATGCGGTATCCGGGTGATGCGATCAAGGGTGGCTATCCCGTTCTGATTCAGAACGCAGTGATGGAGGTACTGTTCAGGGCCGGCATTCCCTTCGACATGTACTATCTCGACCAGCCGGAAACATGGAAAGGGCTGGACAAGACGGATCTCATCCTTGTGCCCTTCGGTTATTCTGTCAGTGATGAGGCCTGGAAGCGCCTGAAAGAACTGCATGAAAGGGGGGTTGGCGTCTGGTGGATGTCCCAGGCGCCGGCGCTCGACGAGCGCGGCCGGTGCAAGCCTAGATCATTGCCATTTCCCTCGGGCGTTTTCAGTTTCGATCGCTCCGGCCAGGGTATGCCGCCCTATCGCATCCTCAAACAGCGGATACTGGAGCAGTTGAACGGCTGGCCGGGCTTGCAACTGGCGGGGATTTGTCGGTCCGATGGCGATGTGGAGTGCGGGATATTAGTGAACGATCGCAGGCGTCTGCTATTCCTGCTGAACTGGGGGGAGCGACCGGCCAGGGTGCAACTTTCAGTATCTCTCGAGGCAGGTCATTATCGTTGTGAAATGATGGATCTTGACAAGGTATACAGGCTGAAGTTTACGGATGACCGGTCCTGCGATGCAGATTCCCTGAAATCTGCGGTTTTTCATCTCGATCCTGGAGCTGTGAACATCGTCCGGATCGGGCCGCTGTCCGATACGGGGTCAGCCCCCTCGGATGGCGGCTAGGGATTCCAGTGTTCGATAGATCTCATCCATCCGCTTGCCATACACCTTATCAATAAGCCGGCTTGTCAGCCGCCTCTGTCCGGCTGGCGCGGTTTTCAGTTCCGATGGATGATAAACATCGGTATAGGAGACCGGTAATTCTATACCCAGCCAATCTTCGAGAAGATTTACCGAAGATGCATGGTCATGATTGAAACCATGGATATTGACAAGCAGTGCCTGTGCTTTATGTGTCTTGTAAAAAGAAATGATGTCTTCGTTGTATCGGATCCAGGCGGAAGCGGCAAGCCAGGGAGCCATCTTCAGCCGGCGGTCGGTCGCGCGTCGAAGTAGAGAATCTATGACGGAATGGGGCGAACGGTATAGAAAAATGTAGCGGACTTCCGGAATGATCCTGTGCCAACTGCCGAGAAAAAGCGTGGTTCGGGGATCTTTCCATCCCCAGTTGCCGAAGTCGCGCTGGCGTTGTTCTATCAGGGCCTGTGCCTGACGGGCCTCTTGGTCGGTAAATTCGAGGTTGCGGGCAGGGGAGTACATATGGCAGCCCCTGCGGTTCAGCAGTTTGCAGTGGAATGATACGAATTCGGCGTCCTCAAAATGGCCAAACCGGTTGCCGCGGGCGGCTCCGATCAGCTCCTTGCCCATGCTGATGCCGCAACGATGAAGGAAGTTCCCCATTAGGGAAGTACCCGAGCGGTGCATGCCTGTAAGGCAGACGATCATGCTGCGGCCTCGTCAGGGGTGGCCACTACCACCAGCGTGCCGGCCAGATGTGGAAACAGCTTGAATAGTGGGACGCCGACTGCGAATTTGAGCTTTTGCTTCATGGTGGTAGGGGGTTCGGTGTAGGCGCCGTAGAGCGCCTCGATTTTATAGCCATGCCTTTGAAACAGATTGACTAGGGTCTCCGGGGAATAGAAACACACGTGCTCAATATGTTCGACGTAACGCCCCAGCCATCGCCGAATCTGGAAATGGAGGCCGAAAGCGTTGTTGGTCGATATGACGAATTTTCCGCTGGGGTTGTCCAGAAACCGTTTTACACCCTCGAGCATAGCGCCCGGACAAGTGACATGTTCAAGCAGATCCCCGGCAAGCACGATATCGAACGTCCGGTCGATCGGGACTTCCTCCAGTTTCTGCACGTCGCCCTCAAACAGATTGTCGTACCCCAGTTCATTGCGCATGATATCGAGGCTGGCACGGTCAATATCAATACCGTACAGAGATCGCGCATAGCTGGCTAGAGTGGCATGAAGAAGAGTCCCACGATTTAATCTGGCTCTAATATGAGAGCCAGAGCTGCATCCGAGGTGCAGAATAGCCTTCTCTTGGCAGAGCTCTGACAGAAAGTCTGGTCGGGAGATGTAGGTTTTTACTGATGTGCTAACGCCGTGGGTATTATGTGTCATGGTGAAGGGCCTTTCTGTGGCAAATGCATATCTATTTCTTTCGGGGTTTGAATCCTGAATGATTTGTGGTGAAGAACTCCTCGCCGCCCGTATATTTCTTGCGTATACCTGCCGGGTTGCCGGCGATCAAGCATTTATTGGATGACGTATGGTCCTTGGTAACTACCGAGCCTGTTCCAACGAATACCATATCGCCTACTCCCGATCCTGGTGTAAAGATCACCTGGCTTCCTATATAGCAATGATCGCCTATTGTTATCGAATGGTTATTGCTAGGTTCTGTGGTTCTGTAACCATGAGTCCAGAAGGTCGATCGAAAGCCGGCAATTAACGAGTTTTTTCCAATCGTGATTTGTTGCTGGAGGTCAAAAAAGTGCTTGCTGGTTATGTTTGAACCATCACCAATTGTTAATTTTCCAAAACTTGGTGTGCGATCATGTAGGGCAGATGCGGTGAACCAATTGAGGCGTCCACCTATTCTCGCATAGGACCCCATTTCTAGGGATTTGAGTCCTTTAAAAACATTGAGATGATTTATGGACGCACCTTCTTTTAGGGTTATGTGGGCTATATCCAAATAACATATCCCGATTTTGCATGTTGGATGGATTTTGTGGCCTCTCATGTTCAGTAATAATATCTTCAGACGCGATGGAAGAATTGCGAGTAAAAATAATTTGATGTACTTTATCATCTTGGTTGCTTTAATAATGTATAGCCACGTGGCGCTGGAATCGCTTCAGCAGGATTAAGAGTATTAGTAGCTGTATGACGATCATCGAGAGCATGGCTCCGGGTAACTCGAAAAGTCTGATGGCCGGATAACTGATTAACATGGTGGCTATCATGCCGAACAGGGTCGCCGTGAATATGTCTTTTGTTTTGTCGAGCGCCCGAAGTCCTGCAGACAAGGGGCGATGGAAAAAACCCACGATGTAATAAATGCCCCAGCCTATGACCAGCCATCCATATCCGGCGTATTCCTCTCCATAGACAAGGCTCAGCCAGAATTCCGGCGCTGCGGCTGCAACCAATACGACCAGTCCTGTCAGGATGCCACCCAACAAGGAAACTCTACGCAAGTATTTCTTGAGGCCAGTATGTCCGCGTTGCTCCAGCATCGCCGCAGCTCTCGACGGGACGATGTTCTCCAGTGCAAGAAACAGGATGTTTGCGAAACCGATGATGTTGCGCGTGGCCGTCAGCGCGCCGACTGCCGCGGCCGACAGTAGGGCGCCCGAGAGATAGATGAGGAACTGTGACGAGCCCCAATAGGCGATGTTCCGCGCAACCAGCCACCTGCCAAATTCCCAGTGTTGCTCCAGCACCCGGCCAAAAGTCGCTGGGGCTGTTGTAGCTCGGCAGGTCCCGGCGTTCATTAAAGGGGCAAGGACCCGCACGCCGTGAAGGACGGCAATCATGGAAGTTGTGGTGATGATCCAGAATGCGGAGTATGTTGTCTGCCCGACGCCCAGGAACCAATATAGCAGGCCAGCCAACTGCAATAAATAACTGACAAGGTCATTGACGAGGCCCTGGCTGGCGTGGTCCGACACAATGAGTGCGCGGCGCAGGAAATCCTGGGTTACGAACGCGGCGGCGGTTGCCGCCCCAGGTACAGCCAGCTCGGCCAGTGCAGGCATGCGCAGTATCTCGGCGAGCGCCATAATAGTGGGCGCGGCGATGAGGAACGTGGCCAGCGAGAACAGTATCTGCTGGAATGTCACGTTCCGCAGGTAAGCTGGGGCTTCCGCAGGCTTGAGTCTGGGGATCGTCACCATCATCGGGGATATGATGAGTGCCACCTGAATGCCGGACACAAAGAGTACGACGCCGTAAACAAGGACGAAATGGCCATAGCCCTCGAGCCCGAGAAAACGAGCAAGAACCAGTCCCGTTAGGAAGTTGGTCCCGCTTACAACCGCTTGATCTACAAGAACTATGGTGGTTTTTTGTCTACCGGGCATGGTGGTCGTGGTCGATTTCTTGGCTGGCGCGCGGCGGTATGCTAGTTTGGCTCGACCAAGGCCGCAGTTCTTGGAGCCGTTCATTCAAACATAATATACAGTTTGGACTCCCGGTGTTGTACCTGATTTCCTGATCTCGAATCTACCGCTTTTGCCTTGGGTCCCGGATCGGGGTTCCGGGGGGATTCGCGCGGAAGTAGGGGTAGAGTCCATGTTTGTGCGCTGAAGCAAGATTGAGTTGAGAAAAAACATGCAAGGTTCAATGTTGCGGGACGATGGTGCGAGAGTCAGGATATGGCGGGCCGGGCCGGCGCTGTTTGCGGCAGGGCTTGGCGCTGTGCTGCTGGTTTTCGGTATATACCAGGAAACAATATCCAGGCTGATCGAACGCTGGTCTGGTTCGGAAGAATATGGGTATGGTTTTCTTATTCCCTTTATCTCGGCATTTCTGGTCTGGCAGAGGTCCGACGAACTCAGGACCAAAAAGTTCTCTGGTTCATGGGTTGCGGTGGGCCTTCTCGTTATCGGTCTCGGTATCTATTTCTCCGGCCGTGTCGCCACTGTGCACTTTGTCATGCAATATGCGCTGGTACTTTGCATTATGGCGCTTGCATGGGCTCTGGTGGGTAAGGATGTGTTCAAGAGGATTTGGGTGCCGTTGGCATTATTGGCATTTGCCATTCCTCTTCCCACCTTCCTTTATCGTGGCCTCTCCGCTGCCCTCCAGCTCATCTCCACCGACATCGGCGTCTGGGTCATCCGCCTGTTCGATATCAGCGTGTATGTAGAAGGCAATGTCATCGATCTGGGGCAGTTCAAGCTGCAGGTCGTGGAAGCCTGTAGCGGTTTGCGGTATCTCTTTCCGCTGACCAGCCTGGCCTTTATTGCGGCCTACCTGTTCAATGGCGCCTGGTGGAAGAAGGCGATCATCTTCCTGTCCAGCATTCCCATCACGGTGCTGATGAACAGCTTCCGCATCGGCATGATCGGGGTGCTGGTGGAGTACTGGGGCATCGAGCAGGCCGAGGGTTTCCTGCATGATTTCGAGGGCTGGGTGGTGTTCATGGCCTGCATCGGTCTGCTGATCGTGGAGATGTGGGCGCTGGCGAAGATCGGCCCGGACCGCAAGACCCTGGCCGAGGCCTTTGCCATCGAATTCCCGGCGCCGCCGCCGAAGGATGCCGAGGTGCGGGTGCGCGGGGTGCCGGCCCCGTTCATCGCGAGTATTGCGCTGCTGGGCGCAGCGTTGGCAGCGTCACTGGCTTTGGGTCAACGCGACGAGGTGATTCCCGACCGGAAGGTGTTTGCCGAGTTTACCGGCGACATCGAGGGCTGGGAAGGGCGTCGGGACCGACTCGAGAGTATTTATCTGGATGCCCTGAAGCTGGATGATTACTACATCGGCGATTTCAAGCGGCCGGGTGACCCCGCGCCGGTCAACTTCTATGTGGCCTATTATGCGTCTCAGCGTGCGGGCGAGTCGGCGCATTCGCCGCGTTCCTGCATCCCGGGGGGCGGGTGGCAGATCGCGGAGCTGCGTGAGGTAACACTGGATGATGTCACCTGGAATGGCCAGCCACTCAGGGTGAACCGGCTGGTGATCGAGCTGGGGGATACCCGGCAGCTGGTCTACTACTGGTTCCAGCAGAGAGGGCGCAATATCACCAACGAATACGCCGTGAAGTGGTATCTCCTGGAAGATGCCATTCGAAAGAATCGCACGGATGGCGCGCTGGTGCGTCTGATTACGCCCGTGGCGCCGGGCGAGCCACTGGAGGCGGGGGATGCAAGGCTGCGCGACTTCGCGCGAGCGGTCGTGCCGGTCCTCAAGGAGTACGTGCCAGATTGATTCAGGGAGTGGCCGGAGTACGGGCAGGGGCCGCGCGGCAAGGGGGTCGCGCGGCGGCGCCGAATGACAACGAGGCGGAAAACGAACAAGGGTGAGATTCCGCGCGCCCTGAACCGCACGAGGTGGAAGCTTGGATGTCGCACTGGTCACACTGCTGGCGGCCATGACGCTGTCCATGGCGCTGGTGCCCCTGTTCATCCGCTGGGCGCCTGCGCTGGGCATGATCGACAAGCCCGACCCGCGCAAGGTGCATACCACGCCCATCCCGCGGGTGGGGGGCATTGGCATTGTGGTCGGTGCGCTGGTGGCCGGGCTGATCTGGGTGCCGGCGGATACGGCGATCCAGGCCTACTGGTTCGGCAGCCTGGTGCTGCTGGTCTTCGGCGTCTGGGACGACATGAAGGAGCTGGGCCACTACGTGAAGTTCGTGGGCCAGTTCATTGCCGTTCTCGCGGTGGTCTACGGGGCCGATCTCTACGTCCACTATCTCCCGTTCCTGGATGCGCCGCTTTCCGAGGGTGCGGGCAAGGTGTTCACCGTGATCGCCATGGTCGGCATGATCAATGCCATCAATCACTCCGACGGGCTGGATGGCCTGGCGGGCGGCGAGTCGCTGCTGTCGCTGCTGGCGATCATGTACCTTGCCAGCCTGTCGGAGAGCTGGCCGGTGATCCTGATTGCTGCGGCCGCGGCCGGCGGCGTGTTCGGCTTCCTGCGCTACAACTCCCACCCCGCGCGGGTGTTCATGGGCGACGGCGGCAGCCAGTTCCTCGGCTTCACCCTGGCCTTTCTGGCTGTCTATCTCACCCAAGTGGGCAATCCGGCGCTAAGCCCGGCGCTGCCGCTGCTGTTTCTCGGCCTGCCCATCGCCGACATCATCGCCGTGTTCATCCAGCGCATCTATCACGGCATGAACTGGTTCCGGGCGACGAAGAATCACATCCATCACCGTCTGCTGGAGCTGGGCTTCCAGCATCATGAATCGGTCGTCATCATCTACAGCGTGCAGGCCCTGCTGGTGCTGTCGGCCATCCTGCTGCCCTATGAATACGACTGGCTGCTGCTGGGGATCTATTTCGGGGTGGTCGCGCTGGTGTTCGGGGCGCTGATCGTCGCCGAACGTTCGGGCTGGCGGGTGAACCGGGCCCATCATACGTTCGCGCTCACGGGGCGGCTGGCGGCGGGGTTGGACGATCCGGCCGTTGCGCGCAATCTGCAGCGTCTGCTGGAAGCGGGCGTGGCGCTGTACGTGGTCACGGCGGTGGTCATCATCCGCGACATGCCGGCGGACTTCCGTTATGCGCTGCCGGTGCTGGCCGGGCTGCTGGCCTTGCGGCTGCTGCTCGGCTTCCGGCTCTGGTTCCTGTTCCTGCGGCTGCTGCTGTTCGTGGCCGTGGCCATGTTCGTGTATCTGGTCAACGCCAATGCCGAGGTCTGGGCCTCCGGTGGACTGGGCATGCTGGCGCTGGTCTATTTCATTGCCCTGGCGGCGGCACTGGGCGTGGCCATGCGCTTCGTGCGTGAGAGCCGGTTCCGGATTACGCCGCTGGATTTCCTGGTGGCATTGCTGGTGGTGCTGGTGGGTAGCTGGCCGGAACTGCTGGGGCTTGATGACACCGACATCCGCATGATTCTTCAGATGGTGGTGCTCTTCTATGTGGTAGAGTGGGTGCTCCAGCACATGAAGAGCCGGTGGAACCTGATGACGGCTTCGGTGTTGCTGGGGTTGCTGGTGCTGACGGCGCGGGCGTGGGTGAGTTTTTGAGGGATGGCTGGATGTTGATGGGCACGCTGCGCTTTGCCCATCCTGCGCCGGACAGAAGCCGCGAACACTAACGTAGGATGGGCAAAGCGCAGCGTGCCCATCAGAATGCACAAGGGTTCGACTGGCCGCATCGGCCGCAAGGCATGAAAGGGTGGAGAAGATGAGTAACAAGGTAGCATTGATCACGGGCATCACCGGACAGGATGGCGCCTACCTCGCCGAATTTCTGCTGGAGAAGGGCTATATGGTGCATGGCATCAAGCGCCGTGCCTCCTCTTTCAATACCGATCGCATAGATCACCTGTACCAGGATCCGCATGATCCCGATCAGCGTTTCGTTCTTCACTACGGTGACCTCACCGACTCCACCAATCTGATCCGCATCATCCAGGAGGTGCAGCCGGACGAGATTTACAATCTCGCGGCGCAGAGCCATGTCGCCGTGTCCTTCGAGACGCCCGAGTACACCGCCAACGCCGATGCCCTGGGTACCCTGCGACTGCTGGAGGCGATCCGCATCCTGGGTCTGGAGAACAAGACCCGCCTCTACCAGGCCTCCACTTCCGAGCTGTTCGGCAAGGTTCAGGAAGTGCCGCAGAAGGAGACCACGCCCTTCTATCCGCGCAGCCCCTATGCTGTGGCCAAGCTGTATTCCTACTGGATTTGCGTCAACTACCGCGAGGCCTACGGCATCTACGCCTGCAATGGCATCCTCTTCAACCATGAGTCGCCCTTGCGCGGCGAGACCTTCGTGACCCGCAAGATCACCCGAGCCGTGGCGCGCATCAAGCTGGGTCTGCAGGAAAAGCTGTACCTCGGCAACCTGAATGCCAAGCGCGACTGGGGGCATGCCAGGGACTACGTACGCATGCAGTGGCTGATGTTGCAGCAGGACGAGCCCGACGACTACTGCATATCCACCGGCGTGCAGCATTCGGTGCGCGACTTCGTCAACGCTGCCTTCAAGGAAGTCGGCATGGAAATCGACTGGCAGGGCGAGGGTGTCGACGAGAAGGGTATCGACAAGGCCAGTGGCAAGGTGGTGGTCGAGGTCGATCCGCGCTACTTCCGTCCCACCGAAGTCGAAACCCTGCTCGGCGATTCCACCAAGGCCCGCGAAAAGCTCGGCTGGACGCCGGAGATCTCGCTCGATGACATGGTTGCGGAGATGGTGCGGGAGGATCTCAAGCTCGCCGAGCGCGATGAGCTGTGCAGGAGAGAGGGCTTCAAGACGTTTGATTATAATGAGTGAGGCATGAGGCGTGAGGAGGGCCAGGGATGGCGAGGAAACATCACGGGCTTGTCGCGTGGCAGGAGGCCATTGCGCTGGTTCGGCAGATTTATTGGGAGTCTCATAATTGTCTGAACGCGTTCTGTCTGATCGTGGCGGACTGGGTAGGATGGGCAAAGGCCCGAAGGGCCGTGCCCATCGTGACGGTCACGGGATGCTGATGGGCACGTCGCTGCGCGCCTTTGCCCATCCTGCAAATTCTGGAGATGCGGCTGATCATCGCGCGCGAGTTGGGGTACATTGAAGTGCAATCAGATATAGGCAGGCGCATCGAAATGATTTTTTCGCTACTGGCGGGTTTGAAGAAATCCCTGGAACTCAGGAGGGTGCCCCGGTGAACGTTCCTCACGCCTCACGCCTCACGCCTCACTCGAGGATCTATCTCGCCGGCCACCGCGGCCTCGTCGGCAGTGCCATCCTCCGCCGTCTTCAGGCAGAGGGCTTCGGGAACATCATCACCCGCACCAGCGTGGAACTGGATCTTCGCGAGCAGCAGGCGGTGCGCGAATTCTTTGCGGCGGAGAAGCCGGATGTGGTGATCCTGGCGGCGGCGAAGGTCGGGGGGATACTCGCCAACGACACCTATCCGGCGGAGTTCATCTACGACAACCTGATGATGGAGGCCAACGTCATCGACGCGGCCTGGCGCAATGGGGTCTCGAAATTGCTGGCGCTGGGCAGTACCTGCATCTACCCGAAGATGGCGCCGCAGCCGCTGAAGGAAGAATACCTGCTGACCGGGCCGCTGGAGCCGACCAACGAATGGTACGCGGTGGCCAAGATCGCGGGTATCAAGCTGTGCCAGGCCTATCGCCGGCAGTATGGATGCAACTTCATCGCCGCCATGCCCACCAACCTCTACGGCCCGGGCGACAACTTCGATCTGGAAAAGTCCCACGTCATGCCAGCCATGATTCGCAAGTTCCACGAAGCGAAGGTGAGGGGTGCAGAGAGCGTGACCCTGTGGGGCACGGGCAAGCCGTTGCGTGAATTCCTGCATGTGGATGACCTGGCGGATGCCTGCCTGTTCCTGCTGCGCGAGTACGATGGCGAGGATATCGTCAACATCGGCGTGGGGGAGGACATCAGCATCGCGGAGCTGGCGGAAATCGTGCGCCGGGTCGTGGGTTTCGAGGGGCGGATCGACTACGATACCTCCAAGCCGGACGGCACGCCGCGCAAGCTGGTGGATGTGAGTCGCATTCACGGCCTCGGCTGGAAGGCGCGCATTGGCCTGGAGGAGGGCATACGCGACACCTATGCCTGGTTCCTGGAACAGTTGGCGCAGGACCGGATTCGCGGCATGGCCTGAGCCGTGCCGGGACGGGCATGCCGGAAGACAAGACACGAAAATTCGGGAGGAGTGCAATGAGCCTCGGAAGCATGAGCAGGAAACTGGTACTGGCGGCGCTGCTGGCGGGGGTGCTGGCCGGCTGCGGCGGCTCGGAAGAGCGCAAGACCGCCTACCTGGAGCGCGGCAAGGCCTACATGGAGGAAGAGAACTGGGACAAGGCGCGCGTCGAGTTCAAGAACGTGCTGCAGATCGATCCCAAGACCGCCGAAGCGCATTACCTGCTGGGACGGGTGTCGGAACGGCTGCAGGACTGGCAGAAGGCCTTCGTCAGTTATGCGAAGGCGGTGCAGCTCGATCCCGATCTGCTCGAGGCGCGCGCCAAGCTGGCGCAGTTCTACCTGTTGCAGGCAAACGCCGAGAAGCAGCGTGGCAATGCCGAAGGCGAGGCGCAGGCGCTGGCCTCGGCGAAGGAGCAGCTCGCGGAGATCGAAAAGCGGGATCCGAAACATCCGGCTGCGATCCTGGTGCGCGCCTCGCTGGCCGTCAGGGAGGGGGATCGCACCGGAGCCATTGCGCTCTTGGAGCCGCTGGCATCCAGCCAGCCGGAGAACACGCAGGCTACGGCACTGCTGGCGCGCTTGTACAGCATGGAGAAGCAATTTGACAAGGCCATTGCAACCCTGAAAAGGGGTGTCGGCGCATCTCCGGACGATGTGGGTCTGAGGCTGCAGCTTGCCGAAGCCTATGCGCAGGCCGAGCAGGTTGAAGAAGCGGTTGAAGTTCTGGAGGAGCTGATTGCGCGCAAGCCCGATGTCCTGAACTACCGGGTCGCGCTGGCCGCCTATCTGGCGCAGCTCGATCGTCTGGACGAAGCCGAGCAGACCCTGCGCGAGGCGGTGGCAGCCGATCCCGAGGACGTGCAGCGCTACCTGGTGCTGGTCGAATTCCTCAATACCCGGCGTGGCAAGGATGCCGCCGTGGCAGAACTGGAAAGGGTCATCCAGAAAATGCCCGATGAGGCCGAGCTGCGTTTTGCGCTGGCCAAGATCTACCAGCAGGCCGGCGAAGACGACCGGGTGGAGGCAGTGCTTGCAGAGATCGCCAAGCGTTGGGGCACCGAGCCGCCGGGCCTCAAGGCGAAGGTTGAAATGGCGAGGCGCGCGGCGGCGAAGCAGGACCTCGATCGCACCCGCGCCCTGGTCGCCGAAGTGCTGGAGGCCAATCCCAAGGATAACGGTGCCCTGCTGCTGAAGGGGCAACTGGCCATGCAGGACAAGGACTATCCGACTGCGATCGCGGCCTTCCGCAGTGTGCTCAAGGACCAGCCGGAGAACGCCGAGGTGCTGATGCAGCTCGCCGAGGCGCACCTGCGCAATGGCGAGATCGAACTGGCCGGTGACAATCTCAAGCGGGCGGTGGAGGTGGCGCCGGACAATGCCACCGCGCGCCTGCGCCTGGCGCGCTACCTGATGGCCTCACGCAAGGTCGACGAGGCCGACGAGCAGGTGGAGGCCGTGCTCAAGGCCGATCCCGCCAATGTCGGGGCGTTGATTCTGAAGTCGGAGATCCTCGCCGCGCGGGGCGATGCCGCCGGGGTCGAACCGGTGCTGGAGAAGATCAAGCAGGCTGCGCCCGATAGTGCCGAGGGCTGGTTCCGCATGGGGCGCCTTTACAAGGCCCAGAAGAAGCTGGAAGCAGCCGAGCAGGAGATCCTCGAGGCGCTGAAGCGGGCGCCGGACTCGCCGGAGCTGCTGGTCGAACTCATCGACATCCAGACCCGCATGGGCAAGACCGATGTCGCGCGCGAGCGGTTGCAGCAGCGTCTGGCAAGGGATCCCCGGGATGCCCTAGCGCACAAGTTGCTGGGCATGGTCGCGCTGGGCGAGAAGAAGGCGGACCTGGCGGAAAAGCACTTCCGCAAGGCGGTGGAGATCAACCCGGCAGACAACGCGGCGTGGGTGCAGCTTGCCGGTCTGGTTGCGCGCAGGGGTGACCTGGAGGCCGCGCTCGCCCTGTACGATCAGGGCCTGAAACAGGTCCCGGACGACCTGCGCCTGCTCCTCGGCAAGGCCTCCGTCCTGGAGCGCAAGGGCGACTTCGAGGGGGCCATTGCGGTCTATGAACAGGTGCTCGAGAAGCATCCCGACAATGCACTGGCCACCAACAACCTCGCTGCCTTGCTGGCCGATCATCGCACCGACACCGAGAGTCTCGCGCGGGCAAAGGCCCTGGCGGGCAAGTTCAGGAACACCAATCAGGCCGTGTTCCTCGACACCCTCGGCTGGGTTCACTATCGCGCCGGCGAGTATGCCGAGGCCGTCAAGGTGTTGAGGCGGGTGGTGGAAGCCGCGCCCAACGTCGCGGTATTCCGTTACCACCTCGGCATGGCCGCCGCGAAGGCGGGCGACAAGGCGCTGGCGAAGGAGAATCTGGCGAAGGCCCTGGAACTGGGCGAGTTCGCCGGCAAGGACGAGGCGAAGGCAATGCTCGAGTCGCTTTGAGGTTCGCCGGCCGGTTTTGACCGGCGGGGCGAGGATTGGCGTGGTCCCGGGTTGCGCTGCGCTTCACCCGGGTTGCCCTTTGCGTCTCAAGTCTCAAGTCTCAAGCCGTTCTCTTCCCCGACACCCGGAGCGCCTTCTCTGGATACTAACTTGCTGAATCAACGGCAGTTTGTCGGCCTCCCTTACAGCCTCCTTTTCGTTGTCGATAATTTGAACACCTAGCCCTTCTGGCGTATATTCAGGGCTTTCCGGCACCGACGCCGCGCTTCAGGCGCGCATCGGACGGCACCAGGCCCGTGGGAACAAGAACAAGCCGAGGGATGCCGGTGCAGGGTCGAGGGATCGGCTGTTCAATCCTGGGTGGAGAGACGATGCTGAATGTAGGCACCATCAGCTACGGAGCTGGGGCGCTCTTCTTTCTGGCGTTGGCACTGGTGCTGCTGACCGGAAAGCCGGGCGGTCAGCGAAAGCGTCTGCTGCTGTTCGCCGCCATGGCCAGCGCCCTGTGGACGGGTTTTGCCGCCACCCACAGCGCCGGCCGACAGGTGTTCCTGTCCACCCAGCTTCTGGAACTGCTGCGCGATTTTGCCTGGCTGGCCTTCCTCTCCGGTATCCTTGCTTCCATCCATACCCGTCCCGAGCAGGCTGCGCGCCGCTTCCGCCGTTTCGCCTCGCTGTCGGGCGCCGCCGTGCTGTTGCTGGTCAGCGTCACGGCCTACCGCTTCTTTTCCGGCCGGCCCTTTGCTTCATCGCTGGGCATCGACTGGCTGCTGGCCGGTTATCTCGCCGTGGCGATCTTCGGGCTGGTACTGGTGGAACAACTGTTCCGCAACACCCGTGCCGATGCCCGTCGGGCCATCAAGTACCTGTGCATCGGTGTGGGCAGCATCTTCGTTTACGACTTCTATCTTTATGCCGATGCGCTGCTGTTCCAGCGCATCGATCCCAATCTCTGGCAGGCGCGCGGTTTCGTCAATGCGCTGGCGGTTCCCCTGATCGGCATCACCATGGTGCGCGATCCGCGCTGGTCGCTGGATGTGTTCGTTTCGCGGCGCATCGTGTTCCACTCCGCGGCACTTCTGGGTGCCGGTATCTATCTCCTGGCCATGGGCGTGGGCGGCTATTACGTGCGCGCCTATGGCGGGACCTGGGGTACGGTAGCGCAGGTGATCTTCCTGTTCGGCGCCATGCTGTTCCTGGCCGTGCTGCTGTTTTCCGGTCAGGTGCGTGCGGCGCTGCGGGTGTTCATCAACAAGCATTTCTTTCACTACAAGTACGATTACCGCGACGAATGGCTGCGTTTCATTGCCACGCTCTCGGATGTCGGCGCCGACAGCCATCTGCGCGAACGGGTGGTGCAGGCCATGGCGGAGATCATGGATGCCCCGGCGGGCCTCCTCTGGTGGCGTGACAATGGCCGTTTCCGGCCGGTCGCCGGGTGGCATGCGCAGCCGCCCGCCAATACCGAGCTGGACGACGACGCCTCCCTGATCAGCTTTCTGCGCGAGCAGGAATGGATCATCAACCTCGATGAGTACGCTCGCCAGCCGGATCTCTATGCGGGACTGGAGCTGCCCGGCTGGCTGCGTGCCATGCCGCGTGCCTGGCTGATCACGCCCCTGATACTTCACGACGAGCTGCTCGGTTTCGTGCTGCTGGACCGTTCGCCCGCTCCACACCATTTCAACTGGGAAGACTGCGACCTGCTGAAGACGGTCGGGCGCGAGGCAGCCAGTCACCTCGCGCAGCTCGAGGCCTCCACCGCGCTGGCCGAGGCGCGCCAGTTCGAGACCTACAACCGCCTCTCGACCTATGTCATCCATGACCTCAAGAACCTGATCGGCCAGCTCTCGCTGGTGGTCTCCAATGCCGCCCGTCACAAGCACAATCCCGATTTCATGGAAGACGCCATTCGCACGGTCGAGCACTCGGTGGAGAAGATGAACCGCCTGCTGACGCACCTGCGCAGCGGCGAGGCGGCCGACCAGCACAAGGAGCAGGTCGATCTCTGTGCTCTGCTGCATGATGTTGCGCATACCATGCGCAATGGCTCACCCAGCCCGAGCGTCGATTGTCAGGCGACCGGTATTCTCGTCAACGCCAATCGTGACCGGCTCGCGGCGGTGGTCGGCCACGTGGTGCGCAATGCCCAGGATGCCACACCCGATGACGGCAGCGTGATCATGCGCCTGTTCAAGCAGGAGGATCAGGCCGTGATCGAGGTGCAGGATACCGGTTGTGGCATGGACGAGGACTTCATTCGTGACGGCCTGTTCAGGCCCTTCGCCACGACCAAGGGCAAGGCCGGCATGGGCGTGGGCGCGCATGAGACCCGCGAATTCGTCCGCGCATTGGGTGGCGAAGTCGAGGTGATTTCCCGGGTCGGCGAGGGGACCAGCTTTCGCATGCGCCTGCCCATCAGCAATGAAGACAAGAACAACAAGGTACAACAATTCCAGGTGGTAGAAGGTAACTATTCAGATGACGGACGATTCCAGGAAGCTGCTGGTCGTTGAAGACGATCCCGGCCTGCAGACCCAGCTCAAGTGGTGTTTCGAAGGTTACCAGGTGATCATCGCGGGCGATCGCGAGGCCGCGCTGACCGAACTGGAAAAGCATCCCTTTCCGGTCATGACGCTCGACCTGGGCCTGCCGCCGGACGAGTCCGGCACGAGTGAGGGTTTCGCAACGCTCGAAGCCGTGGTCGAGCGGTATCCTCATACCAAGGTCATCGTCGTGACCGGTAACAACGAACGCGACAATGCGTTGCGCGCGGTGGCGCTTGGCGCCTATGACTTTTTCTACAAGCCCATCGACTCGGATCTGCTGGGTTTCATCGTCAATCGGGCCTACCGGCTGCATGAACTCGAGACCGAGAACCGTCGCCTGCATACCCAGGGTGGCGATTCGCCGTTGGAAGGCGTGCTCACCGGCAGCCCCGAGATGCTCCAGGTCTGCCGCACCATCGAAAAGGTCGCGCCCGCGGACGCCACCGTGCTGGTGCTGGGTGAGAGCGGCACCGGCAAGGAACTGATGGCGCGTTCGCTGCATGGCCTCAGTGGCCGTGCCGACGGACCCTTCGTGGCCATCAACTGCGCGGCCATTCCCGAGAACCTGCTGGAAAGCGAGCTGTTCGGCTACGAGAAGGGTGCCTTCACCGGTGCCGCCAAGACCACCCCGGGCAAGATCGAGACCGCCAGCGGCGGCACCCTGTTCCTGGACGAGGTCGGTGACCTGCCCATGGCATTGCAGGCCAAGCTGCTGCGCTTCCTTCAGGAGCGCACCATAGAGCGCGTCGGCGGACGCAAGGAGATTCCCGTGGATGTACGCGTGGTCTGCGCGACCCACAAGGATCTGTCCGCCCAGATCAAGGAAGGGGGTTTTCGCGAGGATCTCTACTACCGGATCAGCGAGATCACGGTGCGCATCCCGCCCTTGCGGGAGCGCGCGGGAGACGTGCTGCTGCTGGCGCGCGCCTTCCTGGAAAAGTTTGCCAAGCAGCACGGCAACAAGGCGCATACCTTCAGCAAGGATGCGCTCGCCGCCCTGGAAGCCTACCACTGGCCCGGAAACGTGCGGGAACTCGAGAACCGGGTCAAGCGTGCGGTGATCATGGCCGAGGAAAAGCAGATCAGCGCCCATGATCTGGAACTCGGCGCGGGCAATGGTGGCGAGAGCCAGACCTTCGATCTGCGCGAGATCCGGGAACAGGCCGAACGCCAGGCCATTCTGCGCGCCATGGGGCATGTCGGTGGCAAGATCTCCCAGGCCGCGGAGCTTCTCGGCGTGAGCCGGCCGACCATGTACGACCTGCTCAAGAAGTACAACCTGAAGGACTGAGTCGGGAGGCGGGGTCCGGGATCATCCGCCGCGTTACCCGCGGCAGGATGGGCAAAGCGAAGCGTGCCCATCGGAAAAAACGACAAGAGCGCCACGGATGACACGGAAGGCACGGACAGGGTGAGTGCTCGCCCGGGCACGCCGGGTAGGATGGGCAAAGGAGCGCGGCGACGTGCCCATCAACGCACTTACGGTTTGCATTACCGGACGGGCGTCACACCATTCACCTTTTTCCGCCCCTGCCGGGCGGGTTACCTTTCTTTGCCCGACTGAAGAAAAGCAACCAAAAGAAAGGCCGTCCCGCTGCGATGCTCGGGGTGGCAGAGGGGACCCGAACCCGGGTCCGCGGCCGGACTGGCTGCGAGCCGGCCCAGCTTCATTCTTCTTTCCGTGTCGTCCGTGGCGCTCTTTTCAGGTTCTTTCTGATGGGTATGCTTCGCTCTGGCTATCCTGGCCGGGCTGACCGGACGGGTGTTCACTCTGGCTGTGCTTTCCGTCTCATGCGATGGGCACGCTTCGCTTTGCCCATCCTACGTGGGGTGACGGTGCGGGGATTCACCCTGTCCGTGCCTTCCGTGTCATCCGTGGCGCTCTTGCCGGTTTCCTTGTTTGTTATTCCCCGAACGCCGCCCTGATGTGGGCGGCGAATTCCTCCGGCGCCATGTAGCCCATCACCCGGTGGCGCGACAGTTCCAGCCCATTCCGGTCGAAGAAGAGGATGCTCGGCGGGCCGATGAGGCCGAAGTGCTTGAGCAGCGCTTTGTCGATGTCGTCGTTGGCGGTGACGTCGGCCTTGAGCAGCACGCTGTTGGCCAGTGCGGCCTGCACGGCGGGGTCGCTGAAGGTGTATTTCTCCATGCGGTGACACTCGGTGCACCAGTCGGCGTAGAAGTCGATCATCACGGTCTTGCCCTGGGCGCTGGCCTCGGCGATCGCGGCCTCCAGATCGCTGAGGCTCTTGATGGTGCGAAACTGTAGGGTGGCCGGGTTCTGCGCGGTTGCGCCGCCCCCGCCGGCTACGGCAAAGGTGCCGCGCAGCGGCTGGTAGATGTCACGGGCGCCAGCAGCGACGCCCACCAGCATGATGATGCCGTAGGCCAGTACCAGCACCCCGAAACCCTTGCGCAGCTTTTGCCAACCGGTGGCATCCACGTCCAGCCGCTCCAGCGCGCCCAGGTACACGGCGCTGATGATCAGCAACGCCGCCCACAGCAGCAGGCTGACGGTGACGGGCAGGATGCGCTCCAGCATCCAGATGGCGACCGCCAGCAGCAGCATGCCGAACACGGCCTTGATGGCGTTCATCCAGTCGCCGGCCTGGGGCAGGAACTTGCCGGCGCCGGTGCCGATGGCGAGCAGGGGTACGCCCATGCCGAGACTGAGGGCGAACAGGGCCAGGCCGCCGAGCACCGGGTCTCCGGTCTGGCTGATGTAGATGAGCGCCCCGGCCAGCGGCGCGGCAACGCAGGGTCCGACGATCAGCGCCGAGAGGAAGCCCATGATGGCGGCGCCGGCGAGGGTCCCGCCCTTCTGGCGGTTGCTGAGCTCGCTCAGCCGGCTCTGCAGGACAGCCGGCATCTGCAGGTCATAGAAACCGAACATGGACAAGGCCAGAAGCACGAACACGGCGGCGAAGGCAGACAGGATCCAGGGGTTCTGGAAGGCTGCCTGCAGGTTCTCGCCCGTCAGACCCGCGATGATGCCCGCTGCGGTGTAGGTCAGGGCCATGGCCAGCACGTAGGCCAGTGAGAGGGAGAAGGCGCGTCCGGTGGTAATGTGCCGACCCTGGCCGACGATGATGCTGGAAAGAATCGGGATCATCGGGAACACGCAGGGCGTGAAGGCCAGCAGCAGACCGAAACCGAAGAAGGAAATCAGGGTGAGCAGGGTGTCGCCGCTGGCGAGTCGCGCGGCGATGCGGTCCTGTTCGGTGACCGGTGCTGCGGGCATCGCGCTGTCGGCCGTGCTGCGGTCGGTGGTGGCGATCTTGTCCACAGCCGGCAGGGTCAGTTTCACCTGCTTGTTTTGTGGCGGATAACAGACACCGGCCTCCGCGCAGCCCTGGTAGCCGACCACCAGGGTAAATTCGGTGGCCGCGGCATCGTTGCGCAGGAAGCGCACGCGGGCCTCGACATTGTCGTGGTAGACCTCGACGCGCCCGAAGATTTCGTCGTCCTTGATCTTGCCCGGTGGCAGATCGAATCCGGCGACCTCCAGGCTGTCGTTGCCGATGATGGTGAACTTGAACTTGTCGCGATACAGGTAGTAGCCCGGCGCGATTTGCCAGCCCACCGCGACTTCGTCGGCAGTAGGCGTGGCGACGGTCATGCGGAAGGCTTCGTCGACCGGCAGCAGGTCGTCACCGCTGCCCAGGCCCAGCTTGGTGCCCAGATCGCGCAGCGCCTGCAAGGGGGTGGCGGCATCGGCGTCGGGGGCAGGG
>NZ_JALTON010000022.1 GCF_027000115.1 Thiohalobacter sp.
GTATGGACATGCGCCCCATCTCTACCCCCTATAATGGGGCGCATGTCCATACCGACCTGGCGAGGCCCATCATCCGACGACGCCCGAACAGCCCTGCCCGGCCCCGTGCCGGAGTCCTGACATGAGCAAGCTGCTCTTCACCCGCGGACCCTCGCTCACCATCCGGCTGGCGCTCGTCATGCTGGCCTCGGTGATACTGATGACGGTCGACCACCGCCAGAATCACCTCGATGGCCTGCGCAGCGCGCTGTCGGTGCTGGTCTACCCCCTTCAGTTGCTGGTCGATCTGCCGGAAAGCGCCGGCGGCTGGTTCCGCGAGACCCTGGCCAGCCGCCGGGCACTGGCCGAGGAAAACGCGCGTCTGCGCACCGAACACCTGATCCTCAAGGCCCAGCTGCAGAAGCTCGAGGCGCTGGAGGCGGAGAACCTGCGCCTGCGCGAACTGCTGGATTCCTCCTTCAAGGTGGGCGAGCGGGTCCTGATCGCCGAGCTGCTGTCGGTGGATCTGGACCCCTGGCGCCACCAGATCCTGATCAACAAGGGCAGCCGCGACGGGGTGTTCGTGGGCCAGCCGCTGCTGGACGCCCAGGGTGTGGTCGGGCAGGTGATTGCCGTCACGCCCTTCACCGCCACCGCCATGCTCATCACCGACCCGGCGCATGCGTTGCCGGTACAGGTGAACCGCAGCGGCCTGCGCTCGGTGGCGCTGGGCATCGGCTCGCTGGAACGGCTGTCGCTGCCGCACATCCCCAACAGCGCGGACATTGCGGCCGGCGATCTGCTGGTGACCTCGGGTCTGGGCGGCCGCTTCCCGCCCGGCTATCCGGTGGCCCGGGTCGAGGCGGTCACCCGCGATCCGGGCCAGAGCTTTGCGCGCATCTACGCCCGCCCGCTGGCCGAACTGGACCGCGCCCGCGAGGTGCTGCTGGTGTGGACCCGGGAACGGGCGGGGGGCGAAGCGACCGACGCGGCGGAGGCGGCCGACGAGGGAGCACCCGCACCATGAATACCCTCGCCCATCGCCATGGCGGCGGCGTCATCCTGTTCACCCTGCTGGCGGCCTTCGTGCTGGCCATCGTCCCGCTGCCGGAGGCGGCCCGCATCTATCGCCCCGACTGGGTGCTGCTGGTCCTGCTGTACTGGGCGCTGGCGCTGCCCCACCGGGTCGGCGTAGGCGTGGCCTGGCTGGCGGGCCTGGTGCAGGACGTGCTGACCGGCACCCTGCTGGGCCAGCACGCGCTGGCCTATGCGGTGACCATCTACCTCATCATCAAGCTCCACCAGCGCATCCGCCTCTACCCACTGTGGCAGCAGTCGCTGTCGCTGCTGGTGCTGCTGGCACTGGCGCAACTGATCGTGCTCTGGATCAACGGCATCGTTGGCCGCCCCGTCCATTCCTGGCTGTACTGGATGCCCTCGCTGCTGGGCGCCCTGGTCTGGCCGCCGCTGTTCCTGCTGTTGCGCAACCTGCGCCGCGCCTTCCGCGTCTCCTGATTGCCGCCCATGGCACGCCGCATCACCCTCAAGGACGACCTGCTGGAACGGCGGCTGTTCATGAACCGCGCCGTGACGGCACTGGCAGGCGCGGTGGTACTGCTGCTGGTGCTGGTCGGGCGGCTGATCCAGCTACAGGTGCTGGCCCACGACCACTATGCCACCCTGTCCGAGGACAACCGGGTCAAGATCGAGCCCATCCCCCCCAATCGCGGCCTGATCCTCGACCGCAACGGCGTGCTGCTGGCGCAGAACCTGCCCGCTTTCCGGCTGGAGGTGATTCCGGAACAGGTGCCCGACCTGGACGCCACCCTCGCCGAACTGGGCAAGCTGGTGGCGCTGCGACCCTCGGACCTCGAACGCTTCGGGAAGCTGCGCAAGCGCATGCACAGGTTCGAGGGTATTCCGCTGCGGCTGCACCTCAGTGACGAGGAAGTGGCGCGCTTCGCCATCAATCGTCACCGATTCCCCGGCGTGGAGATCCAGGCCGGCCTCACCCGCCACTATCCGCTGGGCAGCCACGCGGCGCACGCCGTGGGCTACGTCGGCCGCATCAACGAGGATGACCTGCAGACCCTCGACACCGCCAACTACCGCGGCACCACCCACACCGGCAAGGTCGGCATTGAAAAAACCTACGAGGACCTGCTGCACGGCACGGTCGGCTACCAGGAGGTCGAGACCAATGCCCAGGGCCGCACGCTGCGGGTATTGCGCCGCGAGCCCCCCGTCGCCGGCAGCGATCTCTACCTGACCCTGGACGCGCGGCTGCAGTCGGCCGTAGAGCGCGCGCTGGGCAACTACAACGGCGCAGCGGTGGTCATGGACCCCCGCGACGGCGCGGTGCTGGCGCTGGTCAGCCTGCCCAGCTATGACCCCAACCCCTTCGTCAAGGGCATCGAGTACGACGAATACCAGGCCCTGCAGCAGGATCCCGACCGACCGCTGTTCAATCGCGCCCTGCGCGGGCAGTATCCGCCCGGCTCGACCATCAAGCCCTTCGTCGGTCTCGCCGGCCTGGAACTGGGCATCACCCATGCCGGCAGCAGGACCTACTGCCCCGGCTACTACCAGCTGCCCGGCAAGGCGCGCAAGTACCGCGACTGGAAGCGTGGCGGCCACGGCATGGTGGACCTGACCGACGCCATCGCCCAGTCCTGCGATGTCTACTTCTACGACCTGGCCCGCTCGCTGGGCATCGACCGCATGCACGACTATCTGGACCAGTTCGGCTTCGGCCGCCTCACCGGCATCGACATTCTCGGCGAGCTGCCGGGGCTGCTGCCTTCCACCGAGTGGAAGCGGCGCACCCGCAAGGAACCCTGGTTTCCGGGCGAGACCCTGATTGCCGGCATCGGCCAGGGCTTCGATCTGGCGACGCCGCTGCAGCTTGCCAGCGCCACTGCGGCACTGGCTCGCTACGGCGAGGTCCACCGGCCCCACCTGGTGCAGGCGACGCGCGCACCCGAATCGGATGCCATCGAGGCGCTGTTCCGGCCGGAGCCACGGCACATTCCCATCATCGACCGCGGCCACTGGGACACCACCATCCAGGCCATGATCGAAGTGGTCCACGGCCGGCGGGGCACTGCGCGGCGCATCGCTGAAGGCCTCGACTATCGCATCGCCGGCAAGACCGGCACGGCGCAGGTTTTCGGGCTGGCCCAGGAAGAGGAATACGAGGCCGAGGAGATCGCGGAAAAGCTGCGCGACCACGCCCTGTTCATCGCCTTCGCCCCGGCCGAGCGGCCCGAGGTGGCGGTGGCGGTGGTGGTGGAGAATGGCGGCTCCGGCGGCGCCGTGGCCGCGCCCATCGCGCGCGAGATACTGGATGCCTGGTTCGAACTGCATCCCCGCGAAACCGGCGGCCACGACGCGGGAGGCGGCGGGTCCGGCCACGCCCCTTCGGACACCTGAAACGGCAAAGGCAGCACATGGAACTCAACCCCGGCTCCGGCACCCGACGCACCTTTCTCCAGCGCCTGCACCTGGACGGCCTGCTGCTGGCCGGCCTGCTGGTGCTCTCGGGCATCGGCCTGGTCATCCTGTACAGTGCCGCGGGCCAGAGCGAGGCCATTCTGGAGCGACAACTGGTACGGCTGGCGCTGGCCTATGGTGCCCTGTTCGTGGTGGCCCAGATCCCGCCCTCGCTGCTGTTTCGCTGGTCACCCTGGCTGTATGGCGCGGGCATCGGCCTGCTGGTCGCGGTGCTGGTGATGGGGGACATCGGCAAGGGCGCGCAGCGCTGGCTGGACCTGGGCGTCGTCCGCTTCCAGCCCTCGGAGATGATGAAGCTGGCGGTGCCCATGATGCTGGCCTGGTATCTCGCTGACGCGCGCCTGCCGCCGGATGGCCGCAGGCTGCTGGTCTCGGCCGCGCTCATCGCCGTGCCCACCCTGCTGATTGCCCGCCAGCCCGACCTCGGCACCTCGCTGCTGATCGCCAGCACCGGCTTCTTCGTGCTGTTCCTGGCCGGGCTGTCCTGGCGACTGCTGGGCGCCTTCGCGGTAGTGGCTGCAGCCTCCCTGCCGGTACTCTGGCACTTCATGCACGACTATCAGCGCCAGCGCGTGCTCACCTTCCTCAATCCCGAGGCCGACCCCCTCGGTGCCGGCTACCACATCATCCAGTCCAAGATCGCCATCGGCTCCGGCGGCCTGTACGGCAAGGGTTGGCTCAACGGCTCACAGTCGCAGCTCGAATTCCTTCCGGAGAGCTCGACCGATTTCATCTTTGCCGTACTGGGCGAGGAATTCGGCCTGATCGGCATCCTGCTGGTACTGCTGGTGTACCTGTTCATCCTGCTGCGCTGCGTTGCCATCGCCACCCAGGCCCAGGATACCTTCACCCGGCTGCTGGCCGGCAGCCTGGCGCTCACCTTTTTCGTCTACCTGATCGTCAACACCGGCATGGTCACCGGCCTGCTGCCGGTGGTCGGCCTGCCGCTGCCGCTGATCAGTTACGGTGGCACCTCGATGGTGACCCTGATGGCGGGCTTCGGTATGCTCATGTCCATTCACACCCACCGCAAGCTGCTGCCGGGATGAGGCAGGGAAACGCCACCATGACATCACGCACCCTGATTGCCGGCCTGTTCGCCCTGCTGGCCCTGGGCGCCCGCGCCGGCGACTTCAGCGACGACCCGGCGGCACGCGCCTTCATCGATCGCATGGTGAAGGTCCACGGCCTGGATCGCACCGAGGTGACCGCGCTGATCGACGCGGCGCAACGCAAGGACAGCATCCTCAGCGCCATCTCGCGGCCGGCCGAGGCCAAGCCCTGGCACGAATACCGCCCCATCTTCGTCAACCGTGCCCGCATCGACGGCGGCCTCGCCTACTGGGACACCCACGAGGCCCTGCTCGACCGGGTCGCCGAACGGCTGCAGGTGGATCCGGCCTACATCGTTGCCATCGTCGGCGTGGAAACCCGTTACGGCCAGCATGCCGGGCGCTTCCGGGTACTGGATGCGCTGGCCACGCTGGCCTTCGCCTATCCGCCACGCAGCCGTTTCTTCACGGGCGAACTGGAGCAGTTCCTGCTGCTCACGCGCGAGGAGCGGGTCGATCCGCGCGAGGCACTGGGTTCCTACGCCGGCGCCATGGGCCACGGCCAGTTCATCCCCAGCAGCTACCGCCGCTACGCCATCGATTTCGACGGCGACGGCCGCCGGGATCTGTGGCACTCCGATCCCGACATCCTGGGCAGCGTGGCCAATTATCTCAAGGTGCATGGCTGGGAATACGGCGGTCCGGTGGCGGTGCGCGCGCGTCTCGAGGGCGAGCGCCCGGGCGAACTGCTGGCGGCCGGCCTGAAGCCGCATCTGCCCGCCGCCCGGCTGGCGGAGTGGGGCGTGATACCGGAGACCCCGCTGGCGGACGACCGTCCGGTGGGCCTGATCGAACTGGCCGGCGCCGACGGCCCCGAGTACTGGGTCACCTGCAACAACTTCCACGTCGTCACCCGCTACAACCGCAGCCCGCTCTACGCCATGGCCGTGCACCAACTGGCGCAGGCGATTGCCGCAGAACAGGCAAACCGTGACACCTTCGCGGAATAGCAGACGACGGCAAGACCCTTGGATTTTTCGCAAACCGGGCGATAATCAGGGCATGGGCAGCCTGTTTCGCAACTCTCTGCCGGTCTTGCTGGTGGCCATGCTCGCCGGCTGTGGTGGGGGCAGTCATGTCACCCGCGACGGCGCGCCGCGGCAGCCGGTGGATGTCTCCCGGATCCCCGATGCGGTGCCGCAGGTGGTACCCCGCAGCCGCTACGGCAACCCCGACTCCTACGTGGTCCGCGGCAAGCGCTACTACGTCATGGATTCGGCGGCGGGCTATGTCGAGCGCGGCATTGCCTCCTGGTACGGTACCAAGTTCCATGGCCGGCGTACCTCCAGCGGCGAACCCTACGACATGTACGCCATGACCGCGGCGCACAAGACCCTGCCGCTGCCGACCTGGGTGCGGGTGACCAACCTGCGCAACGGCCGCTCGGTGGTGGTCAAGGTCAACGACCGTGGCCCCTTCCATCACAACCGCATCATCGACCTCTCCTACGCCGCCGCGGTGAAGCTGGGCATCCAGCGCCATGGCACCGGGCTGGTGGAGGTGCGCGCCCTGGACCCGCGCCGGCCCGAGTCCGTCACCCGGGTGGCGACGCGTCCCGAGCCCGCCCTGCCTGACCCGCCGACAATCGGCAACGCGGAACTCTGGCTGCAGGTCGGCGCCTTCTCCAGCCGCTACAACGCCGAGCGCCTGGGCGACCGTCTGCGCCAGGCGGCCCTGCCCGGGGGGGTGCACATCAGCGCCGGCTACAGTCGCCAGCAGCCGGTATTCCGCGTCCGCATCGGTCCGCTTTCCAATGTCGAGGAGGCCGACCGGGTCAGCGAACGGCTGGCCGCCTTCGGCATCCGCGACCCGCACGTGGTGATCGACTGATCATTTCGTCACGGGCGTTGAAAATGCCGCCCGTGACGCCGACAATGTCGCCCTGTTCCCGCAAACCCTTCTGATATCCGGACATGCCCATGCGTTCCATTCTGCTGTCGTGCCTGTGGCTGCTCGCCAGCGCCGCACTCGCCGCCCCCCTGCCCGTGCCCAGGGCTCCGGATGTGGGCGCCCGCGGCTACATTCTCGAGGACTTCCACAGCGGCCGCGTACTCGCCGAGAAGGCCGCCGACGAACGCATGGAGCCGGCCAGCATCACCAAGCTGATGGCTGCCTATGTGATCTTCAAGGAACTGGCCGCCGGCTCGCTCAACCTGGACGACGAGGTCACGGTCAGTGAGCGCGCCTGGCGCATGCCCGGCTCGCGCATGTTCATCGAGGTCGGCAAGAAGGTGCCGGTGCGCGACCTGCTCAAGGGCATGATCATCCAGAGCGGCAACGATGCCACCGTCGCCCTGGCCCAGCACGTCGCCGGCAGCGAGGCCACCTTCGCCGAATACATGAACCGCTACGCCCGGGAACTGGGCCTGGCCGGCAGCCACTTCACCAACGCCACCGGGCTCCCGGACCCGAATCACTACATGACCGCCCGCGACATCGCGAAACTGGCCCGGGCGCTGATCCGCGAGTTCCCCGAGTACTACGCCTGGTATTCGGAAAAGTCCTTCACCTGGAACGGCATCACCCAGCAGAACCGCAACCGGCTGCTGTGGCGCGACCCTTCGGTGGACGGCATCAAGACCGGTCACACCGAGTCGGCCGGTTACTGCCTGGTCACCTCGGCCGAGCGCGAGGGCATGCGGCTGATCTCGGTGGTGCTGGGCACCGCCAGCGAGGAGGCGCGCGCCAATGCCTCGCAGGCCCTGCTCAACTACGGCTTTCGCTTCTTCGAGACCCACAGGCTCTACGATGCCGGCACCCGCCTGACCGAGGCACGGGTATGGAAGGGCGAGCGCGAACAGTTGCCGCTGGGTCTGGCCGAGACGCTCTACATCACCATCCCGCGCGGGCGCTACAAGGACCTCGATGCCACGATGCAGCTGCCGGGCCGGCTCGTCGCACCCGTCACCGAAGGCACGCCCTACGGCAGCGTGCAGATCCGGCTGGATGGTGAACTGGTGGCAGAGGCGCCACTGGTGGCGCTGGAGTCCATCGGCGAGGGCTCGTTGTGGCAGCGGCTGCGCGACGAGGCACTGCTGTACGTCGAAGACTGGTGAGACGCAAGGGGCGGGCGCACGCAATGGCCAGCAAGCCCCCGGCTTCCACTCCTGACTCCTGAGTCCTGACTCCTGACCCCCGGCTTCCCACCCCCACCATGACCGACGTCTATCTGAACGGCCAGTTCCTGCCCCTCGACGAGGCCTGCATCCCGGTGCTGGACCGCGGCTTCCTGTTCGGCGACGGCGTCTACGAAGTCATCCCGGCCTATGGCCGCCGCCTGTTCCGCCTGCACGAACACCTGCAGCGGCTCCAGCGCAGCCTGAGCGAGGTGCGCATTCCCGAACCGCTCGACGAGACCGGCTGGGCCGGGGTGCTGCAACGCCTGGTGGATCGCAACGAGGGCGAGGACCAGTCGGTCTATCTGCAGGTGACCCGTGGCGTGCTGCCGAAACGTGACCACGCCTTCGGCGGCCAGGACATCCACCCCACGGTGTTCGCCATGAGCACGCCGCTGAACCCGCCCGATCCGGCCATCGCCGAACAGGGTGTCGCCGCCGTCACCCTCGACGACATCCGCTGGCAGTCCTGCCACATCAAGGCCATCACCCTGCTGCCCAACGTGCTGCTGCGCCAGCAGGCCATCGATGCCGGCGCCGCCGAGGCCATCCTGATCCGTCAGGGCCAGGCCACCGAGGGGGCGGCCAGCAACCTGTTCGTGGTTCGCGACGGGGTGATCGAGACGCCGCCCAAGGGTCCGCTGCTGCTGCCGGGCATCACCCGCGACCTGGTGCTGGAGCTGGCCACGGCACAGGGGTTGCCGGCCCGCGAGGCGGACATCCCCGTGGAACGGCTGCGTGATGCCGACGAGGTCTGGCTCACCAGCTCCACCCGCGAGATCGTGCCGGTCACCCGACTCGACGGTGTGCCGGTCGGCGACGGCCAGCCCGGCCCGGTTTTCCGCCGGATGCACCGCCTCTACCAGGACTACAAGGACGCCGTGCGCCGCGGGGAGGCCGACTGACGCCCCCACAAACCCCGATGGGAACCGGGTTTCGTGGATTTCGCGGATGCCGCGGCGATATCATGCCCGCATGAACGACACCGACGAGCTGTTCGATTTCCCCTGCGATTTTCCGGTCAAGGTGATGGGCCGGCAGGACGCGTCCTTCGAGGCCCATGTGGTGATGATCGCCCGCCGCCACTTCCCCGATCTCGGCGAGGGCGCCGTGCGTTCGCGCGCCAGCCGCAACGGCAACTACCTGGCCGTGACCGTCACCGTGCGCGCCGAGAACCGGGCCCAGCTCGATGCCTTCTACCGCGAGCTGACCGCCGATGCCGCGGTGCTGATGGTGCTCTGACCCCATGTCCCGGCCCCCGCCCCTGCGGCTGCGCCGGCCGGGCCGGGCGGCCTACGAACCGACCTGGCGCGCCATGCAGGACTTCACCGCAGAGCGCACCCCGGACACCCCGGACCAGCTCTGGCTGCTCGAACACCCGCCGGTCTACACCCTCGGCCTGAATGCCAAGCCCGAGCACCTGCTCGATCCCGGCAACATCCCCGTGGTCGCCATCGACCGTGGCGGCCAGGTGACCTACCACGGCCCCGGCCAGCTGGTGGCCTATACCCTGTTCGACATCGGCCGCCGCGGCATGGGCGTGCAGACCCTGGTCCGCGAGCTCGAACAGGCCGTCATCGACCTGCTGGCCGAGGCCGGCGTCACCGCCCGTGCCCGCCGCGACGCCCCCGGTGTCTATGTCGACGACGCCAAGATCGCCGCTCTCGGCCTGCGCGTGAAGCGTGGCCGCAGTTACCATGGTCTCGCCCTCAACGTCGATCTCGACCTCGAGCCCTTCAGCCGCATCAACCCCTGCGGCCACCCCGGCATGGCCGTCACCCGCCTCGCCGATCTGGGCATCGGCTACGATGTCGAGGCAGCCGGCACGCGGCTTGCGCGGCACCTGGCGGAACGACTCGGTTACCGGCTGGAGACGGTCGAGTGACGGAGCAAGGAGTCAGGAGTCTAACCCGGGAGCGCCCAGCGCAACGCTCACGCCTCACGCCTGACCCCTGACTTCTCCGCCAATTCCCCCCTGATTTCCCACGAAATCCACGCCGCACTCGCCGCCGGCGAGGGCGCCAGCTAAACTATGCCCCCCATCGCACGGAACCTCCTCATGTCCGATTCCGACCTCAAGCACCAGCGCGGCGCGGCCAAGACGGCGCGCATCCCGGTCAAGATCGAGCCGACGGTGCGGCCGCCGCGCAAGCCGCACTGGATCCGGGCCCGCTCGCCCGCCAGCCCCGAAGTGCAGCGCCTGAAGCGGGTGCTGCGCGAGGCGCGGCTGCACACGGTCTGCGAGGAGGCCTCCTGCCCCAACCTCGGCGAATGCTTCGGCCATGGCACCGCGACCTTCATGATCATGGGCGACATCTGCACCCGCCGCTGTCCCTTCTGCGACGTGGCCCATGGCCGTCCCGATCCGCTGGATGCCGACGAGCCGTTCAACCTGGCGCGCACCATTCGTGCCATGGGGCTGAACTACGTGGTCATCACCTCGGTGGACCGGGACGATCTGCGCGACGGCGGCGCCGCCCATTTCGTGGCCTGCATCCAGGCGGTGCGCGAGCACAGCCCGGAGACCCGCATCGAGGTGCTGGTGCCGGACTTCCGCGGCCGCATGGACCGGGCACTCGATATCTTCCGCGCCGCGCCGCCGGACGTGTTCAACCACAACCTGGAAACGGTGCCCCGCCTGTACCGCAAGGCGCGCCCGGGCGCCGACTATGCCTGGTCGCTGAAACTGCTCCAGCGTTTTCGTGAAGCGCACCCCGGCGTGCCGACCAAGTCGGGCCTGATGCTGGGTATCGGCGAAACCCTGGAGGAAGTCGAGGCGGTGATGCGCGACCTGCGCGCCCACGATGTGGACATGCTCACCCTCGGCCAGTACCTGCAGCCCAGCCTGCACCACCTGCCGGTGGAACGCTTCGTCACCCCCGAGGAATTCGACGCCCTGGCCGACACCGCCCGCGACCTTGGCTTCCAGCAGGTGGCCAGCGGCCCCATGGTGCGCTCCTCCTACCACGCCGACCAGCAGGCCGCCGGGCTGGCCGGCGATTGAGCGACATCAAGAACGCCACGGAATCCACCGAATCCACGGAATAATGTGATGGTGCACGTGTAGCCCGGATGCAGGCGGCACGCTGGAATCCGGGCTTCATGGCATCCATTTCCCCGGATTACGTTGCACTTCATCCGGGCTGCTTCGCCGGACCATTGTTCCTTTCGGTGGGTTCGGTGGATTCAGTGGCACTCTTCGCCCTTCGATCGAACCACCGCACTCAACCCTGCAGCAACCGCGCCACGGCCATGGCCGCGCCGGTCGCCGGAACGGGCTCGAAGCGCTGACCGGCGACGGCAGCCAGCGCGGCGTCGATGCGGCCGGCCTCGAGATCCGCGGTTTCGATGCGCGCGAGACGCCCCACCCGTGCCAGCCAACCCGCCAGCACCGGTTCCTCCGGCCAGTCGTCGCGCGGGGCGTGGATCATGGGTACACCGTTGCAGGCGCATTCCGCCACCGTACCGTAGCCCAGCTTGCCGACGAGGGCATCGCTGCTGGCGAGGACATCGATGAAGGGCATGCCCAGCCGCCCCAGCGGGATGATGTCTTCGCGCACCGCGCCCCATTCGTCCGGCACCAGCAGTACCCGGTCCGCGCGTCGCGGCCAGTCGGTCACGGACAGGCGTCCGGCGACACCGCCCAGCGCCACCAGCAGCAGTTGCCGGCCGGAAGTGCCGAAGGCGGCGTCGATCTCGGTGCGCCGGTTGCGGCCGATGCGCGCCAGCGGTCCGATGGTCTGGAGGTTGTCCAGCCAGGGCATGGGCATGTGCGGCTCGGGCGCCAGAAAGCACCGGGCGCTGAGGTAGTCCGCGCGCATGGCCGCCAGCAGTTCCTGTGCCTCGGGGCGAGCGGAGAAATAGTGGTCGTAGATGTCGGCCCAGTTGAGCGAACAGAGCGCGAGTGCGGGAATGCCCCGTTCTGCCGCGGCACGCAGCGGCAGCCAGGGAACATCGCACAGCACGCGGTCGGGGCGGACGCGCGCCAGCAGCGCCCCCAGACGCGACAGCGCCCGATCCCGCTGCGCATGCAGACCCGCGTAGTCGCGCGCACTGGCCTCGAGATCGAGATGCAGCGCCGAGTGCATGCGCATCCCGAAGTCACTGCTGCCGGGATGCAGCTCGAAGGCTACGGGAATGCGACTTTCGAGGAAGGCACGCGGCACATCCGTGTGCAGATGCAGTTCGAGGTCCGGACAGCGGGCGGCCAGCGCCTCCAGCACCACCGCGACCTGCGCGGCGTGCCCGTAACCGTGGGGGGTGATGGCAACCAGCAGGCGCATTCAGGGCAGCGCCTCGTCGGGCGCGACCAGTTCGTAACGCTCCATCAGGTAGCCCAGGCAGTCCTGGCGCACCACCCGTTCATCCAGGGTGAACATGGACGGCATGACTGCCCGCCGGGTGCGCAGCTCGCCCTGCTCGACGGCGAAATAGTCCGCCACCCGGTCGCGGCCCCGCTCGTCCCAGGCCTGCAGACAGTCCAGCCGACCGCCCCGAACCCGCGCCAGGCAGGTGCCGGGCGGCAGTTCGCGAAAGTTCATGCGGTCGAGGTCCGGCAGAAAGTCGAGGTCGGCGCCGGCATCGCTGCCGCCGAAACCGAAGCGGCACTCCTCGGCGACCTTGAGGATGAGCACGGTGTGGAACAGGTCGATGTCGTGCAGGGCAACGGGGTGCACCGGGATATCCGAGAGGTGCAGCGCGGCATCGAGGAACGCGCGCACATGCTCGGTACCATGGGGCTGCCCCGGCTTGCCGCATTCCACCGTGACCGAAGGACACAGGTTGCCCATGGCCATGGCGGCCACGCCGCGCGGGCGGGTGAAATACACCACCGTGCGCGAGAACAGCGTGGCCAGGTGCAGGTAGCGATGATCGATGCGGTTGACGCAGGCGTAATGGGGATTGGTGCCGGTATTGTTGTGCACGTCGATGGCGGCGAAGGGATGACGCCCTTCCATCTCTCTGACCACCGCCGCCATCAGCGCGTGCTCGGGCGTGCCCGCGCCCTCACCCCCGGGCCAGACCCGGTTGTAGTCGGGCTGCCCTTCCAGCCGCCGCAGGCCCGCGGCAGCAGCCGCAACATTGCCGAAGAAGATGCTGAGCGCCCGCGGCAGCTCGCGGTCCCGATAGTCGCGCAGCACCGCCTGCAGGGCAAGAAAGCCGGTGGTTTCGTTGCCGTGCAGCAACACCGAGACGAACAGCGGCTCGGGGCGGCGGCCGGGCAGATGCAGCAGCGTTGGCCCGCCCAGCAGCGACTGCAGGTTCTCCGGTGCGGCATCCAGCAGCCCTTCGGGCACGGCATCGAGTTGTTGCAGGCCTGTTTTCACACGACATCCCGTCCACAGAGGCCGCTCATGTTACCCCAGCCCCGGGCCGCTGCCGACCGCTGCCATTCGGCGCGGGCGCACGTTATCATGAGCGGGCGTCGCGCAGCACCGCGGGGAGACAAGCATGCCGTCCGATATCCACATCAGCGCCCACGGCGCACAGGCGCCCGACAGCCTGCAGGCGGAACTGGACGCCCTGTACAAGCGCTTCGTGCGCGAGGCGCCGGCGGCCGTCACCGAGGCCATCCGTGAGGCAATGAAGCAGATGGCCGACTCGGGCGTGGCGGAAACCTGCCTGCGCGAGGGCATGCGCCCCCTGGATTTCAGCCTGCCCGACCAGCACCGGCAGATGGTGACGCTGTCGGAACTGCTGGCGCAGGGCCCGGTGGTGATCTCCTTCTTCCGCGGCGGCTGGTGCCCCTACTGCAGCCTGGAACTCAAGCATCTGCAACAGATCGATCCGCAGATCCGCGCCCTGAGGGCCCGCCTGATCGCCCTGTCGCCGCAGACCATCGAGCAGAACCGGGAAACGGCAGACCGCCTGGGCATCGAGTTCCCGCTGCTCTCCGACGGCGGCAACCGGGTGGCGTCACTGTTCGGCCTGGTGTTCGACCTGCCGGAGATGCTGCGCCCCATCTATCGCAACTACGGTATCGACCTGCCGCAGTTCAACGATACGGACGGGTACGAACTGCCCATAGCGGCAACCTACGTGCTCGACGAAACCGGGCTGATCCGGCTGGCCTTCGCCGACACCGACTATACGCGGCGCCTGGAACCGCGGGAGGTCCTCGACTGCCTGGCCGGCCTGCGCACCGGATGACACCTTGAGCAGCCCACACCGACACCGAAAGGCCGCCGCACGGAGACTTCGCCGCCGCGTGTACCGGCTACTGGAGCCGGCGCCGGGCGCGCGGGGCGCCGCACGCTGGGTGACACTCGCCATCGTGACCCTGGTGCTGCTCAATGTTCTGGCCAACATCCTGGCATCGATAGATGCCGTCTATGCCGCCTACGGGGAACCGCTGTTCGCCTTCGAGGTCTTCTCCACCCTGGCCTTCACCCTGGAATACGGTTTACGGCTCTGGTCCAGCGTAGAGTCACCCGACCCCCGATTCCACTCGCCGATACTGGGGCGACTGCGCTTCGCCGCCACGCCGATGCTGATCATCGACCTGATTGCCATCCTGCCCTTCTATCTGCTCGTCTGGACCCAGGTGGACCTGCTGTTCCTGCGTGTATTCCGGCTGTTCCGCATCTTCAAGCTCACCCGCTACTCCCCGGCCATGACCCTGCTCATGACCGTCCTGCGGCGCGAGGCGCGTGCCTTCGGTGCGGCCGGTTTCATTCTTCTGGTCGTGCTCATCTTCGCGGCCAGCGGCATGTATCTGGTTGAACACGAGGCACAACCGGAGGCCTTCGGCAGCATTCCCGCAGCCATGTGGTGGGCGGTCGCCACCCTGACCACGGTGGGCTATGGCGACGTCACCCCCATCACCCCCTGGGGCAAGTTCTTCGGCGCCACCATCACCATCATCGGTGTCGGCATGGTGGCACTGCCTGCCGGTATCCTGGCCTCGGCCTTTTCCGACGAATTGCGTCGCCGTCGCGAGGAGTACCTGGTCGAGGTGGAGGAGGCCCTGGAGGACGGCCGCCTCAGTCGCGGCGAGCGACGCAAGCTCACCAGCATGCGCAAGGCGCTGGGCCTGGACCGGGAGGAGGCCGAGCGCCTGCTCAGGCTGGCGGAAGAGGAGAAGGTGAAGGTGTGCCCGCACTGCGGAGAACCGCTGGATGGCTGACCCGCATGTTGCACCAGGGGCTGCGGATGATGGCGGATTTGCAGCGGGCTCGGGGCGCTTCAGAGCGGCCAGCCGTGCACGGGCTCGCCGCTTTCCTGGCGGGCGAGACAGGCCTCGACCAGCCCATGCCAGTCACGACCGTGGCGCGCCACCCACGCCCGCTGCCAGGCAGCCCCGTTGCGGCCGCTCGCCGCGCGCGCCGCGATGATGTCCAGGTAACGCTCGCTGTCCGTGGCATCGATGCCGAGCTGTTCCAGACCGGCACGTGCTGCGGGGACCAGTCGTGTCCCGATCAGCTCGGCGAGCCGGCCGCGGCGCCCGTCCAGCCAGACGATGTTTGCCTCCAGACCCTCGCGGGCGGCGGCGTAGAAGTTGTCGCGCGCCGTGGCGAAGGGTAGCAGGGTTTCCGGGGCCGGCTCCTGGCCGCCGAAATGCGCCATCAGCCCGAAGAAGAAGGCAGCGTTGGCCATCAGGTCGGGCACCGAGGGACCGCCCGGCAGGACGCGGTGCTCGATGCGCAGATGCGGCGTGCCGTCCTCGTCGAATCCCAGCAGCGGCCGGTTCCAGCGCCAGATGGTGCCGTTGTGCAGGCGCAGGTGCGGCAGGGTTTCCGGCCGGTCCAGCGCCACCGGCAACAGCGGCGGGAAGTGTTCGAGATTCTCCTCGAAACACTCCAGCAACGACTCGCGGGCATAGCCGGTCCCGAAGGACACCCTGTGCACCGGACCCTGCGCGGCACCGGCGTAACCGCCGACCTCCACACTCTGCTCGAACAGGGGGATGCGCGTTTCCGCCCAGAGGTCATGGCCGAACAGGAAGGGCGAGTTGGCGCCGACACCCACCAGCGGCGCCGACAGGATCTGGGCGAGGTTGTACAGGCGCACGGCACGCGCCGGAGGGACCTTGAGATGGATCTGGAAAGAGGTGGTCGCGGACTCCAGCATCACGTCGCGGTGTTCGGTGACCAGATGCTCGACACCGAGGATGTCCAGATGCAGGGGGCGGCCCTGGCGCTGGCGGAAGACCTGCTCGTTCAGCGCGCGGTAGCGCTCCGAGGGCGACATGTTGGCGGCATGGAGCTGTGCCTCACGCAGGGTGGGCAGGATGCCCACCATCATCAGCCGCGCATCCAGGCCGGCCGCCGCGGTGGCGCAACGCGCCCAGGTATCGGCCAGTTCCTGGTGCAGCAGGGACAGTGCCGCGCCCTGCAGGTACTGCGGATGACCGTTCAGCTCGATGTTGAAGCGCGCCAGTTCCGGCACCACCAGCGGATCCTGCAGCGCGGCCAGCAGGGCCTCGTTGACCGGCGCCGGATCCCCCCTGCCGTCCACCAGCCAGGCCTCCAGCTCGTAGCCGCCCACCGGGGCGCGGGTCGAGAAACGGCGTTGGCGGAACCACTGCGCCAGGGTTTCCGTCTCCGCCGCCAACCGCTCGCGGAAGGCCCGGAAGTCCTGTTCGCTGAAACGACTGTCGGGGATCTCCTGGCCCATGCGCCTTGTCTCAGCCAGGGATAGAAGGGTGACGGGCACAAAGCGTCATTGTCAAACCCCCCTGGACTCCCGAATAACTCTCTGTCTTTGTTGATGCTGCAGCAAGACAGTCACCGTTCGGCTGGTGAAATATCCGGGCTCGTTTCCCCAAGCCGCCGGCGCAACTGCACCAGGCGTTCGGGCGTACCGACATCGATCCAGTCGCCATGGTGGTGCCAGCCGGTCACCTGTCCCGCTGCCATCGCGTTGCGCAGCAGCGGCGCCAGCGGGAAACGGCCAGGGCGACAGCCCGCGAACAGCTCGGGTCGATAGACACCGATACCGCCAAAGGTGAGCCGGGGGCTGTCCTCGGCATGGACACGGCCGGCGGCGTCGAGGTGAAAGTCGCCCTCGGGGTGATGCGGCGGATTGTCCACCAGCATGAGATGCGCGAGGCCTTCGGGCGCGGCGGCCAGCGCTGCGTAGTCGACATCGGCCCAGACATCGCCGTTGATGACCAGAAACGGCGCCTCGCCCAGCAGCGGCAGCGCCTGCAGGATGCCACCGCCGGTCTCCAGCGCACCCTCGGGCTCGGGCGAATAGCGGATACGAACACCGAAGCGGCTGCCGTCGCCGAGGGTGGCCTCGATCTGTGCGCCGAGATGGGCATGGTTGATGACCAGCTCGCGGATGCCGGCCACGGCCAGCGCCCGCAAATGATGCACGATCAGCGGCTGGCCGCCCGCTTCCAGCAGCGGCTTGGGCGTGCGGTCGGTCAGGGGCCGCATGCGTTCGCCGCGCCCGGCGGCCAGGATCATGGCTTTCATGGCGGCACGATACTCGACCCCACCACGCCAGAACAACCGCGCATTCAGCGCCCCCGCAGTTCGGCAAGCTTCGGCAGCACCTCGTCGGCCACGAAACCGGCCAGCCGCGCCAGCTCCGGATAGCGCGCACCCACCTCGGCCACATAGCCCAGCGTGCGGGGGATGTCGGCCAGGTAGCCGGGCTTGCCGTCGCGCAGGTCCAGCCGGGCGAAGATGCCCGCGGCCTTCAGATGGCGCTGGATGCCCATCAGATCGAACCAGCGCAGGAAGCCGGTCTCGTCGGTGATGCCATCGCGGAGGATGCCCGCCTGCAACGCCTGCTCGAAGTAGCCGACGGCCCAGGCCTCGACCTGCGCCCGCGGCCAGCGGATGTAGCAGTCGCGCAGCAGGGACACCAGGTCGTAGGTGACCGGGCCGATGACCGCATCCTGGAAATCGAGGATGCCCGGGTTATTGTGCTCGACGACCATCAGGTTGCGGGAGTGATAGTCGCGGTGCACGCACACCTGTGGCTGCTCCAGGCCGTTGGCGACCAGCCGGTCGAAGGCGGACGCGAGCAGCTCGCCGGTCGCGCCGTCGGTGTCGATGCCCAGCTTGCGGGCCAGCAACCAGTCGCTGAACAGCGCCAGCTCGCCGCGCAAGAGGGCCTCGTCGTAGGGCGGCAGCTCGCCGGGACCGGGGCCACGGGCCTGGATGACGCGCAGCGCCGCCATGGCGTCGCCATACAGGCGATCCGCGGAGGCATCGTCCAGCGCATCGAGATAGGGGCGGCTGCCCAGATCGGACAACAGCGCAAAGCCCCGTTCGGGATCGGCGGCGATCACCTCCGGCACATGCACGCCGATCGCGCCCAGCCGGCGGGCAACATCGAGAAAGGCGGTCAGGGGCTCGCGCTCGGGGGGCGAGTCCATCAGTATCCAGCTGCGCCCACCGTCCCGTGCGCGGAAATAGCGGCGAAAGCTGGCATCCGCAGAGGCAGGCGCCACGTCCAGCGACGCGATATCCAGTTGCGCCTGCGCCCAGCGGGCGAGGGCCGCGAGTCGTTCATCCGTCATGTCGGTTCCCCGGATCGCTGCCGGGCAGCCAGGGCATCCGCGCCCTGAGCCGTGCGCGCAGATCATCGGCAATGAGATAGAAGGCCGGCACCGCCACCAGGATCAGCACGGTGGCGAACAGCAGCCCGAAGCCCAGACTGACCGCCATGGGCGACAGGAAGGCGGTCTGTCCGGTGGCGAAGAATATCAGCGGCGAGATGCCCAGGAAGGTGGTGATGCTGGTGAGCAGGATGGGGCGGATGCGCACCCGGCCGGCCGCCATCATGGCATCGATGCGCGACCGGCCCTCGCGGCGCATGCGCTTGGCGAAGTCCACCAGGATCAGCGAATCGTTGACCACGATGCCGGTCAGTGCCAGGAAGCCGATCATGGACAGGAACTGCAGCTTGTAGCCGAACAGGGCATGACCGAACACCACGCCGATCAGGCCGAAGGGGATGGCGAACATGACCACCAGCGGGTCCAGCAGTGAATTGAACAGGGCCGCCAGAATGAAGAAGATGATGGCCAGCGAGATCACCAGCGCGCGCCGGGCATCGGCCATGGAGTCCGCCGCCGCCTTCTTCTCGCCGAGGAACAGCAGCTCGAAAGGCGCTTCCTCGCCATAGTCGAACACCTTGCGGATCTGCTCGCTGACCGCCAGCGCCGTGGTCACCTCGCTGTCGACCTCGGCGGTCACGGTGGCCAGCCGACGGCCATCGCGTCGCGAAATGGTGGCCAGGCCACGTCCCGGCTCGATGTCTGCCACCTCGCCCAGATACACCAGCCGGCCGTCGGCCAGCACCAGCGGCAGCTGCGCCAGTCCGGCGCGACCGCGCACGCTGTCGGGATAGATGAGGCGCACCGGAATGCGCGCGTCGCCGTGGGTGACCTGGGTGACCTCCTGGCCCAGGAAGCCGGTGCGCACGGCCTCGGCCAGCGCCTGCTGGGTCAGGCCCAGCTCGCGGCCGCGATCGTTCAGGCGATACCGGTATTCCAGCTTGCCCACGTCCAGGTCCTGGCGCACATCGTAGACGCCGGGCAGCCGCCGCAGGTAGTCCCTCAGGCGTTCCGCCTCGATGCGCAGGTCGGCAATGTCCTCGCCAAGGATGCCGACCTCGATGTCGGAACCGGCCGGGCCACCCTGCGGGCGCAGTATGGACATGCGCCGGATGCCCGGCACCCGCGCGATGCGATCCCGGATATCGTTGATGATGGCCTCGGTGGGGCGGGTGC